>DPKT01000135.1 GCA_003542385.1 Desulfomicrobium sp. | reverse complement strand
CGAGTGGCGCGAGGCGGTCCTCGGTTTCGGCCGCGCCAGGCTGACCAGCCGAGGGGCCGTCGCACCGGACAGGACCGACATCTCGGCCGAACTGCGCGACATGAACCCGGCCATGCTCCGCGCTGCCTTTCCGGGCATGCCCAGGGCCCGCGTCAACGCGCGGCTGCATGTCCGGGGGCATCCGGAGGACCCGGACGCGGTGCTGGAAATGGAGGCCCGGGACATCCGCGTCAGGGCGGCCGGAATCGGCAACCTTCAGGATCTCGGGGCGACGGCCCAGGTCCGCCTGGGGCGCGACCTCCTGGACGCGAGGGCAACCGTGGATTCGGCCAGCGGGATCGCCCTGGATGCGCAAATGTCCTGCCCCGTCCGGGCCGGGCTGACATCCGTCGACGTGAGCCCCGGCGCCCCCCTCTCCGGCCGGATCGGTGGGTACGCCGAACTCGCCACCCTGCCCACTCTCCTGCGCCTGGACGACCAGGCAGTGGCGGGCAAATGCGAACTCGACTTCCGGGTCGGCGGGACATGGGCGAATCCCGCCCTGACCGGCTCGGCCAGGGTCCGCGGAGGCCGCTACGAGAACTTCCGCAGCGGCACGGCCGTGGAGTCGGCCGATGTGGACGCTCTGGCCAAGGGCTCGATCATCGAACTGAACGCCACGGCCACCGACGGCGAGGCGGGCAGAGCCGCCGGACGCGGCACGGTGGATCTGGACGCCCTGTCCTACGTCTTCGATGTCGACCTCGCGGCCTTCCGCCTGCTGCGGCTGGATCTGTTCCAGGGTACGGCCGCAGGCCCCTTCCGCTTCGGCGGCGACCTGGACGCGGCCGCCCTGTCGGGCAACCTGACCCTGGACCCGGCCGCCATCGCCCTGCCCAGGTCCACGGCCAAGGAAGCTCCGCATATCGACGTCCGCGAGATCAACGCCAATGCCACCGGAAACCACACACCGGCTGCCGAACCGCACTTCCTCATCGGGATGGACCTGAACGTGGACATCCCCGCCCGGCTCACGGTCAAGGGGCGCGGCCTCGATTCGGAATGGGGCGGCCGTCTTCACATCGGCGGGAGCCATGTCCGCCCCGCCGTGAGCGGCGAGATGAACCTCCTGCGCGGCACCTTCGACTTCCTCGACCGCATCTTCGACCTGACCAAGGGATCCCTTCTCCTGGCCGGGGAAACCCCGCCCAACCCCTTCCTGGACATGCTCGGCGAAACCCGCGTCCTTGACACCCTCGTGCAGGTCCACCTGAACGGTCCGGCTAGGAATTTCCGCCTGAGCCTGACCTCGATCCCGGCCCTGCCCCAAGACGAACTCCTGGCCATGATCCTCTTCGGCCGCTCCATGCGCGAGATCTCGCCCCTGCAGGCCGTGGCCCTGGCCCAGGCCGCCGCTGAGATGACGGGCGTCGGGGCCGGCCTGGACGTGCTCGGGGCCGTCAAGTCACGGCTGGGCCTGCAGGAGGTCGATATCCGCAAGGACGAGGAGGACGAGACGTCCGTAGGGGTAGGCGGGTACGTCGGCGGGAAGTACTACATCCGGACGCAGCGAAGCGTGTCCGGACAGGACCGGACCAAGGTCGAGGTGCAGCTGACGCCGAAGATCAGTGTCGAGACGGAGGTCGGGACGGACTCCCGGCAGGGCGCCGGAGTCAACTGGAAGCACGATTACTGAGCAAGGCCGGGTTCGAGGAGGGCTACAGGTCGTCCTCGGTCTCGGAGGACGCGGGCACCGCCCTGGCGGCCGCGGCTAAGATCTCCTGCAGCGCCCTGCCCCTGTCCTGGGCCAGCTGCTTCCATTTCTTCTTTTCCTTCTTCACGGCTTCGATGGTCAGGAGCAGGTCCTGGATGGTGTGGGCCGGGTACCCGTATTTGCCGTGCTTGCCCTTGCGCAGCTCTTCGTCGTTGCGCTCCTTGAGGGCCCGGAGCTGGCTGGAGGAGAGAATCATGGCTAACCGCTCACGGCCCGGACCTGGTCCATGTCCGTGTGCCCGTCCAGAACCTTGAGCATGCCGTCCTGCTTGAGGCTCAGCATCCCTTCGGTCACGGCCTGGGCGCGGATTTCCTCGGTGGGCTTGCGGTGCTTGATCTGCTGCTTGATGCCCGAGGAATTGACCATGAGCTCGTGGATGCCGAGCCGGCCCCTGTAGCCGCCCACGCACTGGGCGCAGCCGACCTTCTGGTAGAGGGTCCGCGGGCCGGCCAGATACTCCCTGGCGTGGGTCTCCCAGCCGGGGCCGAACTCCAGGGCCATCTCGTCGATCTCCTGCTGCTGCGGCGTGTAGGGCTTCTTGCAGTTGGGGCACAGGGTCTTGACCAGGCGCTGGGCCAGGACGCACAGCAGCGAATCGGCGAAATTGAACGGGTCGAGATCCATGTCCAGAAGGCGCGTCACGGTCTCGGGGGCGGAGTTGGTGTGCAGGGTCGAAAACACGAGGTGCCCCGTGAGGGACGACTCGACGCCGATGTGCGCCGTCTCCTTGTCGCGCATCTCGCCGATCATGATCACGTCCGGGTCGGCGCGCAGGAAGGAGCGCAGGGCCGAGGCGAAGGTCAGGCCGATCTTGGGGTTGACCTGCACCTGCCGCAGGCCCTCCTGGGTGATTTCCACCGGGTCCTCGGCCGTCCAGATCTTGCGCTCGGGCGTGTTGATGTAGCTCACGGCCGAGTGCAGGGTCGTGGTCTTGCCGGAGCCCGTGGGGCCGACCACGAGGATCAGCCCGTAGGGCTTGTAGATGAGCTTCTCGAAGGCGGACTTGTTCCGGGGCAGCAGGCCCAGCTTGTCCAGGGGCAGGGGCTTGCCCGAGGCCAGGACGCGCAGGACCACATCCTCCATGCCCTCCAGGGTGGGGATGGTGGCCATGCGGTATTCGACGACCTTGTTGCGGTCCGGGAGCTTGATCTTGATCTTGCCGTCCTGGGGCAGGCGGCGCTCGGCGATGTCCAGGCTGGCCATGATCTTCAGGCGCGAGACGATGGGACGGGCCAGGGGCAGGCGCACCTTGCGGAACTCGTAGCACGTGCCGTCCAGACGGAAGCGGAACATGCAGAATTTCGAGTGCGGGTTGGGCTCGATGTGGATGTCCGAGACGTTCTTGCGCCAGGCCTCCACCAGCAGGGCGTTGACCATGCGCACGACCTCGCTGTCCGTGTCGCTGAGCTCCGCCTCGCCTTCATCGGCGGCCGACACCACGTCGCCGGCCTCGACGTCCTCGTCGAAGGCCGCGGCCAGATCCTCTCCGGCCCCGAACTGCTTGTAGAAATGCTCGATGTACTGCTCGATGTCCGAGGCCAGGGTGACCTTGGCCTGCACGTTCGACGTGCCGTAGATGAAGCGGATCTCGTCCAGGCGCCCCAGGTCGAAGGGGTTGGTCATGAGCACCGTGATGGTGTTGCCTTCCTGGGAAAACGGAATCCAGCCGTAGCGTTTGAGAAAATCGGGGTCCAGGCGGCGCTTCTCGAAAAGCTCGAAGGGCGGCTCCTTGGACGCGGAAAAGGGCACGAACTCCGTGCCGTAGAAGCGGGCCAGGCTCTCGCCCAGATCCTTCTTGGCGACCTTGTGTTCCTTGATAAGGACGCTGTCAGGGTCCTTGCCGTCGGCGGAAAGAACCTTGGAGAGCTGCTCGGCGCTGATGACGCCCTTGTCGAGAAGAAAGGAGTAGCGGCTGCTGCTCGACGCCACGGGGCGGGGGGTGAGGGCCTTGATGCGCTGCTCGATGCCCGGGAAGTCGGGGTCGAGGATTCGGACCTTCTCGAAAATGCGGCGCGCCTCGGAGATGTCTTCCTGATGCTGGTAGATGAGGCCGGCGCGGAAGTAGAGCTTGGCCGCGACCTTGGGGGGGTACTGATTCTCCCCCAGCACCTTGAGGGTGACCTCGGCCTGCTCCTGGACCTTGCCGAGCTTGTTCAGGCTGTCGAGCATGAGCCTGACCAGGTCGTAGGTGCGCAAGCCTTGTGCATAGCCGCTGCGGCAGATGTTCAGCACGCCTGCGTAATCGTCCTTGGCAAAGAGGCCCCAGGCCTTGGACAGGAGTTGTTCCTCTGTCAAAGGGGTTGACATGCGTCTCGCTCACCCATTGATCGATTGCCGGGCGGCCCGAGAGAGGGCCGCCCGGTAGCGGTGTTATTTCTTCAGCCAGGCCATCATGCCGCGCAGGCTGTCGCCGACCTGCTCCACCTGATGCTCGTGGCTCTGCCGACGGCGGGCCAGGAAGAACGGCAGGTTGGCCTTGTTCTCCAGGATCCAGTTGCGGGCGAAGGTGCCGTCCTGAATCTCTTCGAGGACCTTCTGCATGGCCTTGCGGGACTCGTCGTTGATGACCCGCGGGCCGGTCACGTAGTCGCCGTACTCGGCGGTGTCGCTGATGGAGTGGTGCATCTTCTTGAAGCCGCCCTCGTAAAGCAGGTCCACGATGAGCTTGAGTTCGTGCATGCACTCGAAGAAGGCGATCTCGGGCTGGTACCCGGCCTTGACCAGGGTCTCGAAACCGGCGCGGATGAGCTCGCTCACGCCGCCGCACAGCACGGCCTGTTCGCCGAAGAGGTCCGTCTCGGTCTCTTCGCGGAAGGTGGTCTCAAGGACGCCGGAACGGGTTCCGCCGACGCCGGCCGCGTAGGCCAGGGCCTTGGCCAGAGCCTGTCCCGTGGCGTCCTGGTGCACGGCCACCAGGCAGGGCACGCCGCCGCCCTTCTCGAACTCGCGGCGCACGAGGTGGCCGGGGCCCTTGGGGGCGATCATGACCACGTCCACGTCCTTGGGCGGGATGATCTGGTTGTAGTGGATGTTGAAGCCGTGGCCGAAGACCAAAGTCTTGCCGGCGGTCAGGTTGGGCAGGATCTCTTCCTGGTAGACCTTGGGCTGGTACTGGTCCTGGACCAGGATCTGGATCATGTCGGCCTTCTTGGCCGCCTCGGCCGCGCTGACCGGTTCGAAACCGTGCTCCCTCGCCAGCTGCCAGTTGGGTCCGCCCGGACGCTGGCCGATGATGACCTGCACGCCCGAGTCGCGCAGGTTCTGGGCGTGGGCGTGGCCCTGGCTGCCGTAGCCGATGATGGCCACGACCTTGTCCTTGAGTATATTCAGATCGGCGTCCTTGTCGTAGTAAACTTTCATGGTTTCTCCTTCTCTCGTGGTTCGTGATGCCCGCTGCCGGGCCCCATTGCCAAATGGATCAGTCGGCGAGCTGCATGCTGCGCCGCATGGCCACGGTGCCGGCGCGGATGAACTCCTTCACGCCGAACCGCTGCAGCAGAGCCACGACGGCCTTGATCTTGCCCTGATCCCCGGTGATTTCGAGCGTCAGCTCGTCCGGGCTGACGTCGACGACCTTGCATCTGAAAATATCCGCGATCCTGAGCACCTCTGCCCGCTTGGAGTCCTCGGCCCCGACCTTCATGAGCACGATCTCGCGCTCCACGGCCTGCAGGTGGGTCAGGTCCACGACCTTGATGACCGTGATGAGCTTGTGCAGCTGCTTCATGATCTGTTCGATGATCTGTTCTTCGCCGCTGGTGCAGATGGTGATGTGCGAAACCCCGTTTTCCAGGGTCGGGCCGACGTTCAGGGACTCGATGTTGAATCCGCGGCCGCTGAACAGCCCGACCACGCGGGACAGGACTCCGGGTTCGTTCTCGACGAGTATGGAAAGGACATGTCTCATGGCGGCCTCCTAAACCAGCAGCATTTCGGACAGGGCCGCACCGGCCGGGACCATGGGCGCGACGTTCTCCTCGGGCTCCACGCGCACGTCGACGATGACCGGGCCCGGGTAGGCGAAGGCCGCTTCCAGCGTCGACTCGAGATCCTCGGCCTTGTCGACCAGGTACCCCGCCGCCCCGTAGGCCTTGGCCAGGGCCACGAAATCGGGGTTGGTGTGCAGGCAGGTGGCGCAGTAGTTCTTCTTGTAGAAGAGCTCCTGCCACTGCCGGACCATGCCCAGGTAGCCGTTGTTGAGGATGACGATCTTGACGGGCACGTTGTAGCTCACGGCCGTGGCCAGTTCCTGGATGTTCATCTGGATGGACCCGTCGCCGGCGATGTCGACGACCAGCCTGTCAGGAAAGGCGAACTGCGCGCCGATGGCCGCCGGAAAGCCGTAGCCCATGGTGCCCAGGCCTCCGGAGGTCAGGAGGGTCCGGGGCTTCTTGTAGGTGTAGAACTGCGCGGCCCACATCTGGTTCTGCCCCACCTCCGTGGAGATGATGGCCTCGCCCTTGGACAGCTCGTAAATCTTCTCGACCACCCACTGCGGTTTGATGGCCCCGCCGTTCTTGGCGTAATTCAGGGGATACGTGGCCTTCATCTGGGCCAGGGAGGCGTTCCAGTCGGAATGCTTGTCCTTCCAGTCCACGCCCTTGATCCGGGCCACCTCCTCGATGAGCCCTTCGAGCCCCTGCTTGCAGTCGGCCACGATGGGCACGTCAACGACCACGTTCTTGCTGATGGAGGTGGGGTCGATGTCGATGTGGATGATCTTGGCCCGCGAGGCGAAGGCGTTGACGCGGCCCGTGACCCGGTCGTCGAAGCGCGCGCCCACGGAGATGAGCACGTCGCAGCTGTTGATGGCCATGTTGGCCGTGTAGGTGCCGTGCATGCCGAGCATGCCGAGCCAGTTCGGGTGGTCGCCCGGAAAGGCCCCCAGGCCCATGAGGGTCGTGGTCACGGGCAGGTGGAACTCCTCCGCCAGCCTGGTCAGCGCCGCGGCGCTGTCCGAGGAGACCACGCCGCCGCCGGCGTAGATGACGGGCTGGCGGCTCAGGGCGATGAGTTCGGCGGCCTTGCGCAGCTGCTTGCGGTTGGGGTTCACGTTGGGGTTGTAGCTGCGGATGCTTATGCTCTCGGGATAGGAAAATTCCGTGACGGCGTTGACCACGTTCTTGGGCAGATCGATGAGGACAGGCCCCGGCCTGCCTGTCCTTGCGATATAAAACGCCTGTTTTATGGTCGTCGCCAGGTCGGCGACGTTTTTGACCAGATAGTTGTGCTTGGTGCAGGGCCGGGTGATGCCCACGATGTCGGCTTCCTGAAAGGCGTCGTTGCCGATCAGGTGCGTGGGCACCTGCCCCGTGATGACGACGAGGGGAATGGAATCCATGTAGGCCGTGGCGATCCCGGTCACGGTGTTGGTCGCACCGGGGCCGGACGTGACCAGGCATACGCCCACCTTGCCCGAGGCCCGGGCGTAGCCGTCCGCGGCGTGGACCGCGGCCTGCTCGTGCCGGACGAGAATGTGCCTGATGGGGTGCTTGGGCAGTTCATCGTAGATGTCGATGACCGCGCCGCCGGGGAAACCGAAAATCAGGTCGACCCCTTCCCGCTTCAGGCATTCCATGAGTATCTGGGCACCGGTGAGCACCATGGCTCCTATCCCTCCTGTTTCTTGTATTTTTCGAGCAGAGCCTGGATCCGGGTTTTCCCGGCCAGCTTCTTCTTCTTGTACTCCTTCACTTCGAGGTCTTCAGCGGGAGAAAGCGCCGCTTTTCCCGAATACCGCTCCAGGATCTTCTCGAAGCCCACATGTTCCTCCCACAGAGCCTTGAGTTCCTCGTCGTGACCCATGTGGGCCGCAATCAGTTCGAGGTCTTGCTGTTCCATAGGATGTCTCCTTAGCGTTATGGTTATCCTCATGCCCGGCCGGACAGGACGTCCCAGTCGGGCTCTTCCTCGGTCATCAGGAGCAGGTTCTTGTGCCGGGACCCGTGCCCGGACTCGATGACCACCTGCGGGGTCTTCATTCCGAAGAGCTCGGCCACAAATACTGTCAACGCGTTGTTGGCCTTGTTGTCAACCGCCGGGGCGCGCAGGCGTATCTTGAGATGGTCGCCGTGCATGCCCGCCAGTTCCGTCCTCTTCGCCCCGGGCTGCACCCAGAGGCTGATCCGCCACCCGCCGTCCTTGGCCGGGCCGGCCCAGACCGGACGGTCCTTCGCCACCATCGCCCCCTTAGAACATCATCTGCGACAGGAGCCGCGTCATGAAGACCTGGATGAACTTGATGGCCAGGACGACCACGAAGGGCGAAAAGTCGATGCCGCTGAAATAGGTGAACGGCATCCACTTGCGGATCCGGTAGAAAACGGGCTCGGTCAGGGTCCGGATGCCGCGCACGATGGGGTTGTAGGGGTCGGGGTTGACCCAGGACATGACCACCGAGGCGATGACCACCCAGAAATACAGGGACAGGACGCTGTCCACCACATAGTATACGGCCGTGATCAGACTCGAAAAAACCGGCATGAAGCCTCCGTACGGATATATTCTTCCTGCGCGGCGCTGGGGCGGGATACTCCGAGCGCCCGGACCGCGCAAGCGTTAATCGATTATCTCGAAAAATCCCCTTTCAAACCATTGCCGCAGTTCATGGAAACTGTCCACATGGAGTTGGGCGGCCAGTTCCCGGTTCCGGTAGGCCCAGAACGGCACCCCCGCCCGCACCGTCGTCTCCTGGTCCACGGACGAATCCCCGAGGTAGGACATCGCCCCGGTGCCGAAGCCCCAGGCCTCGACGATGCACCGCAGCCCCTCGGGGTCGGGCTTGGGCCGGGAGACCTTGGCCGCGGTCATGACCGGGTCGAAGTAGCCGGTCAGGCCGAAGCGCTCCAGGACCAGTTCCATGGAGTTCTTGCGGTTGGTGTTGACGGCCATGCGCACCCCGCGCCGGGCCAGGTCCTCCACCAGCTCGAAGAGCCCCGGCTCGGGGATCATGCGGTCGATGAAGTCGTTGTAGGTCATGTGCCCCTGCACCTCGGCGGCCCTGGCCCTGAGCTCCGGGGGGATGATCCGGGCCATGGCCGCGTCCACGGTGTGCATGAACGCGTACTCCTCATCCTCGGGGCTCATGGGCTCAAGGCCCAGGGTCAGGAGGATGTGGTTGTAGTAGTGGCGGTTGACGTCGCGGGAGTCGAAGAGGACCCCGTCGCAGTCGAAGACCACGCCGCGGACGAGCCGCAGGTCGATACGGCGGGGCCGGCCCGCGCAAGATGGCATGGCTACTCCATGGCCTCCGGGAAATACTGCCCGGCGAGCTCGCGCAGCTTGAACTTCTGGATCTTGCCGCTGGCCGTCATGGGGTATTCGTCCAGGAAGGCCACGTACTTGGGTATCTTGTAGCGGGAGATCTGCCCGCGGCAGAAGTCGCGGATGTCCTCGGTCCCGTAGTCGAAACCCTCCTTGAGGATGACGAAGGCGCCGACCTCCTCGCCGTACTTGCGGCTGGGAACGCCGACCACCTGCACGTCCTTGATGCCCTCCATGCGGTACAGGAACTCCTCGATCTCGCGCGGGTAAACGTTCTCGCCGCCGCGGATGATCATGTCCTTGAGGCGCCCCGTGATGCTCAGGTACCCGTCCTCGTCCATGACGCCCAGATCGCCGGAGTGCATCCAGCCGTCGGGGTCGATGGCCTGGGCCGTGGCGTCGGGGTTGTTGTAGTAGCCCTTCATGACGTTGTAGCCGCGGCAGCAGACCTCGCCCTGCACGCCGGGGGCCACGGGCTCGCCCGTCTCGGGGTCGACCACGCGCACCTCGATCTCGGGCATGGCGCGGCCCACGGTGCGCGTGCGCTGCTCCATCGAATCGTTGACCCGCGTCTGGGTCATGACCGGGGAGGTCTCGGTCAGGCCGTAGCAGATGGTGATCTCCTTCATGTTCATGACGTCCATGACCTTCTCCATGACCGGCACCGGGCACGGCGAGCCGGCCATGATGCCCGTGCGCAGGGAGGACAGGTCGAACCTGGGGAAGGAGCGGTGTTCGAGCACGGCGATGAACATGGTCGGCACGCCGTAGAGGGCCGTGCACTTCTCCTCCTCAACCGCCGTCAGGACCAGCAGGGGGCTGAAGCCTTCGAGGATGACCAGCGTTGCGGCGTGGCTGATGGCCGCCAGGACGCCCAGCACGCAGCCGAAGCAGTGGAACAGGGGCACGGGCAGGCAGACCCGGTCCTTGTGGGTGAACTTCTGGTTTTCGCCGATCCAGAAACCGTTGTTGCCGATGTTGTAGTGGGTCAGCATGACGCCCTTGGGGAACCCGGTGGTGCCCGAGGTGTACTGCATGTTGACCACGTCGTGCGGGTCCAGGGAGGCCTGGCGCGCGCGGTAGTCCTCCTCGGAGGTCACGCGGCTCAGGGCCAGCAGTTCGGGCATGGAGTACATGCCGCGGTGCTTCTCCTGGCCGAGGAAGAAAACGCGCCTCAGGTCCGGGAACTTGTCGCTGCGCAGGTAGCCCCGCTCCTGGGTCTTGAGCTCGGGCACCAGCTCGTAGACCGTCTGCACGTAGTCCGTGTCGCGGAAGGAATCGATGAGCAGCAGGTTCTCGCACTCGGACTGCTTGAGCAGGTATTCGAGCTCGGCCTTCTTGTAGAAGGTGTTGACCGTCAGCAGGATGGCCCCGATCTTGGCCGTGGCGAACTGGAAGGCCACCCAGTACGGCACGTTGGTGGCCCAGATGGCGACCTTCTCGCCCTTCTGCACGCCCATGGCCATGAGGCCCTTGGCCAGATTGTCGACCAGTTCGCCGAACTCCCGGTAGGTCAAGCGGAAATTGCGGTCCACGTAGACCACGGCTTCGTTGTCCGGGTGCTGCATGATGGCTTCGTCGAGCATCTGCCCCAGGGTAATTTCTCGCAACGCTGGCTTGTCCATGACTCCCCCTTGGAATGATCCCGGACTATTCCGGAAAGTAGAGCACCGCATAGATGGAGGCCGGGGAGTCCCCGCTGCAGGCCACATGATGCGGAACGATGGAATTGAGATAGATGGAGTCGCCCTTGGAGAGGGTCAGCACCTCGCGGCCGTAGGTGACCTCGATGGCGCCGTCGTGCACGACGATGAACTCCTCGCCCTCGTGGCTCGACAGTTTGCGCTCGGCGCAGGTCGACGGCATGATCTCGACGAAAAAGGGCTCCATGTGCCGGTCGGTCTTGCCGCGGCCCAGGGAGTAGAACTTCATGTCCACGGGGCAGTCCTTGCCGCCGAGCATGTTCAGGCCCGCCTCCCGTTGGCCCAGGCGCACGATGAGGGGGTCGTGGCCGAGCTCGTCGTCCAGGAAGGTGCCCATGCGCACACCGAGCCCGCGGGCGACCTTGAGCAGGGGCCCCAGGGACGGGTAGACCGAATCCTCTTCGAGGGATTTGAGGAAGGAAAGCTGCAGGCCTGTGCGCGCAGCCAGATCTTCGAGGCTGATTTCGTTCATTTCCCGGTAACGCTTGATGCGTCTGCCGAGTTGCTCTTTGCTCATACTCAGGTCTCGCTGGTTAGGGTTGCTGGGACGGGGCCACGATGGTCAGGGGTTCGGACAGCTCGACCCGGACGCCGCAGACCCGTTCCAGGGCGTCTTCGTCCAGCCGGCAGCACAGCAGAGCGCCGTCCTCTCCGCAAGGGGAAAATTCCAAGTCCAGGGCCGAAAGCTCCCGCAGCACGTCGGCGTCGGTCACGTACAGCCGCGCGCCCCGGGGCAGGAAGCACAGCAGGGACGGCAGCAGGGATTTCCAGGGCAGTTCCGCGCAGGCCCGCGGGAAGAGGGCCTCGTCGGGCACGCCGAGCTCCGCGAAGCTCTCCTCGTCATCGAGGCCCAGCACCTCGGCGAACCCCTCCCGGGCCGCCTCGAACCGCCCTTCCTGCTCGCGCATGGCCACGAACTGCTCCTCGCGGAAGAGGGCCATGGCCAGCAGGATCTGGGCCTGGCGGCAAGGGTCGGCCTCCTCGGGCTCCGAACCGCCCAGAAGCTGCGACCGGAATTCCAGGCTCGTGCCCGTGAAGAAATTGTCCAGTCCCGCGGCCTGATAGGCCTTCATGTCAGAAGCGCGCTGGAAGCGTTCGCCGAACTCCATGTAGCTGCGCAGCAGCGCGCGCACCTCGGTCGGCGAACAGGGCAGGCGCTCGGGCCGCCAGCGCGGCCGGTCCGTGTCCATGTTCACGCCGGGGTCGAAAAAGACGAGCCCCTCGGGCAGGGGCCCCTGGCCCAGCCTCGGGTGCATCCAGGGAAAATGCACGAGCATTGCGGTCATATCATCTCCTTAACCGTATCCGCATCAGAATCCCGCCACGAACCTGCGGCACCGCCCGGGGCAGACGGGCATCCGCAGCAGGCACACGCCATCCAGGAAGTGCGCGCAGGGCACGTCCCCGGCCTCGTCCGGCAGGGGGATGAAATTTGCACAGTCGAGGCCAATGTTCAAGGCCGCATCCACACGCCGCTCCCAGATGCGTCCGGCCTCCTCCGAAGACAGGCCCAGGCTCTCGCCGCGGACCACGAAGGCGTCGAAGCTGTCCGCGAGGGCCTGCAGCGCGGTGCAGGCGAACCCTGCATGCAGGCCCGGGTTGAGACGCTCCTCGTAGATGCAGCGGCCCGCCGCCCAGAACCGGCATCCCCGGCCCGGGAGCGAAAGCGGCGGCAGCGGCCGG
>DPKT01000076.1 GCA_003542385.1 Desulfomicrobium sp. | reverse complement strand
TCAGGGCGTAGCGGGCGTTGGTGGCGGGCACCACGAGCTGCGGGCCGGCTATGGTCGAGATTTCGGGGTCGACGCCCGCGGTGGCGATGGAGAAGGGGCCGCCCTCGGGCACGACGTAGCCGATCGACGCGAGGAATTCCTTGTAGGCCGTGGGGTCATGGGGCCGGCCCGCGCGTTCCCGGTGCCAGGCGTCGATTCGTTTCTGCAGATCGTCGCGCTTGGCCAGCAGCGCCTCGTTGCGCGGGGTCAGGTCCCGCAGGATCGTTTCCAGGGATGCCCAGAAATCGGTGTCCGCCACGCCCGTTCCGGGCGCGACCTGTTCACGGATGAGGTCATAGAGGGGCTTTGCGACGTTCAGTCCGCCGACGGGAATGTAGGTCATGGGCTGCTCCTTGGTTGGAATGGAAATTGGTCCTACCAATATCCGGGAAGCGGCGTCAGGTCAACGCCATGGGCCTCCCGAGTTTGCGTCTCACCGCCTCGGGCGGGCTTGAATCCGCCCGCGCGTCGGGCCTTCATCAACATCATGGCCTCGGTCTTCATCAACGACGACGAGTCCGGCCTGCTCCACGACTAGAAGAAGCGGCTGGAGAGGCTCGCTCCCCACGAACCCGTGGGGCCAGTAGCGGCACAATGTCGGCGAGGACAACGCCGCCGCGCACATGAAGCGTCAGTTCATGTGATACGGTTTCTCCACCTTTCTCTCTTTCCCTATCCATTCCTTGATATTGCTTGACAGAAGCCCCCTTTTGCCCCTTGACGCACTTCTTTTTTCCCCCTATTTTTGCCTTGAAAGTTGGGTTTTTGGTTGGGATAAAATGGGGGGGGGTGGTCATGGCGGCGAAGAAAGAAAGGCGCGGGTGGCGGAATGAAAAAAAAGGCCAGAAGTGGACCAAGTTCCCTGGAGTTTACGTTGTCGAGCGCAAGTCAAAGACCGGCAGAGAGATCAAGCGCTATTACATCGTCTTCAAGCGCAACGGGAAGGTCTATGATGAAGCCGCGAAAGTGCTGATCGATGGCGGGCCAGATAAGCGCCCGGCAGAAAACGCACGCGAGGCCAGTGATTGGCTATCTAGGCGCATCAACGAGGTGGAGAACGCCAAGGACTCAATGCCGCAACTTACGGTTGCCCAACTCTGGGAAAAGTGGAGCGCGGGCAAAAAGGGTACTAGGGGATTCCCGTCCATCGATAGTCGCTATCGGATGCACGTCGGGAGATTTTTAGGTGCGAAGGTGGCTGAGGAACTCTGCAACTTCGACGTGACTCGCTTCCGCCACGATCTCGAACAACTCGAACTCTCCCCGTCCAGCGTCAAGTCCTGCATGTCCCTGCTGGCTCAGTTGCTCCGGTGGGGCGGCGAACAGGGCTTGATCCAAGATCCCGCCCTGCGGTTCGATTATCCCCGGTTCGACAATAAGCGGACCGAGTGCATGACCCCAGAGCAGTTGACCCGCTTCTGGCAAGCGCTCAACGAGTGGCACGACCAGCACGTTGCCGATTATTTCCGCATCATGCTGCTGACCGGCATCCGTCGTCGAGCCCTGGCTGCGGTCAGGTGGGAGGACCTGGACTTGAACCGGGGCTTTCTGGCCCTGCGGGCACAGACGGCGAAGAGCGGCAAAGCAAAGTCCGTTCCGTTGCCGGCGGCGGCGGTCAGGATCTTCGAGGCTATGCCTGACAACGGCAGCGTCTATGTGTGGCCGGATTCGGTGGGCGGGTTCCAGGACGTTGGCGGCGTGTACGGTCCAAGGATTCGAGCGGCGGCTGGACTGCCGAGGGATTTCCGGCCATGCCACGGACTGCGGCACACCTTCGCCTCCATGCTGGCCAGCTCGGGCAAGGTGGACCTGTTCACCCTGCAGCAGATGCTGACCCATGCCACGCCCGCCATGACGCAGCGATATGCTCACTTGGCGGATGATGCCCTGCGTCGCGCCGCAGCGGTCGCCGACGAGGTGTTGACCCCTGGCCAGGAGGTGCCGGCACTGGCAAGCGCAGAATAGCGAATTTCCTTCCCCCTGGATCGGCCGGAGGGGAAAGCGCTATTTCACAAAAACACATTGACACGAATTTGCAAAATCGCATATGCACACACTCATGGAAGTTAACCATGCAACCGTGAGGTGAAAATGGATAAAAAAGTTCCGGTAAGCCAACGCGCCATAATGGCCAGAATTAACCGGGCGCTGGCAAAGGAAGGGAAGGCTTTGAGGATCTCGCGCAGCAATGCGGAGAAGTCGAACTTTGGCTATTCCTTCATCGTAGACGTGAACCGCAACGTGGTGGAGGCTTGGGGCATCGAAGACTTTGGCAAGCTCGCCAAGGAGATCGGAGTCATCAAGGATTTTGAAGAAGTAATCGAAGAATAAACGGCCCCGGCGGGTGCAGCAACACCAGACCAGGGCCTGACCACAACACTACCTTCAGAGGAGGTAACGTCATGGCTGAAAAGCTCCTATCAACCGGTTTGCCCATCGTCCAGCCCCTGGACCCAGCCCGAAACAACGCCATTGCCGAGGCCATCCGCACGGGATCAAGCGTCGAATACCTGAGCGACCAGAACCCGCTTGAAAAGCAGTGTCTTCGTCTCCTGGACCTTCAAGCCGCGTGTCGGTTCCTGGCGGCGGTTGGCGGCGGGGATGTTGAGGGCCTGCCCATGAACGGCATGGCGGCAATCTGCGGGCTCGTGGCTGACGAATTGGACAACATCAGCGCGGAGCTGGACGAAGCCAACGCGGCCATCTGCCGAGCGGTGAACCATGGGCCTCTGTTCCAGGCCGGGGAGGTGCGCTCATGATCCGCACATCCCATTGTCCCGTTCTCTCCGACAAGCGCCCCGAGGGCATGACCGACCGCGAGGCCTTTCGGCTTTTGCAGGAGTCCGCAGCGGCTCTCTACAACGCCAAGCTCGAATTTCTGGCCAGGGTTCAGGTCATCCTCGACAGCGCGGTGCAGCTCACGGCAGAACCGACAACGGGGCAACTCACCGACGTTCAGAGGCTCTGGCTAGACGCCTACAAGGTGGCCAGGCAGGGCATGGACACGGCGAACGCCGGCCTTGATAGCGTTCGGACCGGGATTGACCTTATGGGGCGGTCCCTCAGGGTCGAGGACAAGGAGGTGCGGTTATGAACTTCACCACCTGGAACGCGGCCATGACCGCAGCAAAGGCCTCTGGCGTGCGTCTGGAGCCCCGGACGCGGATTTCATCGGCGATCATCAAGGCGAGCATCGAAACCCGGCCGCGGGCACGTCAGGATAGAAGGGCGGCGCAGGGGGTGAGGCCATGAAGGAATTTGACGTTGTGGTGGCCCTCCGGGACTTGCATGGCGGCTTGGTCAAGGCTGGCGAGGTCGGGGCCATCCTTGACGTTTACGACACGCCAGTGGGCTATATCGTTGAGTTCGACGACATTGAAAACGACGACGTTTTCCTTGTGACGTGTCATCCTGGAGACATTGCCCTGAAGGATGAGGAGGTGAAGCCATGAGCGCCGCCCGAGTCATCCCCTTCCCCGTCCGTGCCCGCAGTCGACACGAAATTTCAGGGTCTAGGACCGGCGTCATGAACCGGCCTGAAGAGCGCGAACCAAGCCCCGGAAGCGCCTGGCCCTGGATCACTTTTCCCGGGGCGGCAGGGGTGCTCATGGACCTTGAAGCAAGTGATTTTGACGAGCCAACCGGCCAGGACAAAGAGGCGGCGGAACGGCTGAAGGCCACGCTAGAGGCCCCGTGCGATTATGCACGTTGGCTCCGGCTCGACGCGTGGACGCTCCAGCAGGCGGCCTGCATCATCGGCGGGATTGACCCGGACAAGGCGCTAGGAACGATGAACTGCTTTCTGGGCAAGCACGCCCGCGTGGACACGCCCGGGCGGTTCGAGGTTGCCCGTGCCTGCGCGATGTTCGCGGAGAGCCTCAGGCCAATGCTGCAGGAAATGCGCGGGAGTCATTTTGCGGGCAAATTGAAGATCCTTGGCCCGTGGCTCGATGACCTCACAATGGTGGACCCTTCCGAGGCTATCCGGTGGGCGGCATCCAAGGGGTACGACATCCCGGTCGAGCTGGAGCACCAGGCGGAAGGGGTAGACTGTGGCGAGCGGGACAGCGCGGCCGTACCAGGCCAAAGCCTGAGCAAGCGGCCTTTGCCGGAAGACGAACCGGCGGACTTCATCAGGCGCTTGAAATCCAAAAACGTGAATCCCGACGAAATTAAGTTTCTGACCTATGAACATCAGCCGGAAAGGTGGGACTTGAAGCAGTGGCAAGTTCACTGCCTTGTCAAAGAAATCCCATATCCGCCGGAAGGGACCAAGGGCGAAGCAGACCGGGACAAGTACGCAAAGGCGTACGGGCGCAGTGTCAAGCGTCACATGGCCAAGGTTGAAACGTCCGAAAAATCCGAGAAAGTGCCTGAATAATCCGAGTTTGTGACCTAAAAAAACTTCCATTTCCTCTCTATCTTCCGGGCATACGCTCTGCAATTTCGCAGCGTATGCCCTTTTTTTATTCTATGGAGCGAAAAATGGAAGACAGAAATTTACTGAACGAGAAGCAGGCGGCGGAACGTCTTGGCGTGGCGGTAAAGACAATGCAGCAGTGGCGGCATTTTGGACGTGGACCGAAGTATGTGAAGGTCGGTCGCCTTGCAAAATATCAGCCCGCAGACATCGATGCGTACATCAAGTCCCGCACCGTGAACCCTGCCGCATAGGGAGTTTGAGTTTCTCTTGAATTTATAATCCATGAACGACGGGCTCAACATGCTGACATTGTTCGAAGGATATTATCAGCCAAACCATTTTGCCCAACATCGAAGGGCTGAGGGTGGCTTTTATGCAGTCTGAAAGGGACGAATGGCCCCGCGTCGAATCGGCGCTGACGGTAATTGACGCGGCGGATCGGGAAGCCTGGACGCGTTGCGGCATGGCCATCAAGGCTGAGTTCGGCGAGGACGGGTTCTCCCTCTGGGACGGCTGGAGTCGGACGGCGGACAACTACGACGAGCGGGACGCCCGCGATGTGTGGCGCTCCTTCGGTGAATCCGGTGCCGTTGGTCTCGGGTCGCTCTTTCACCTGGCCAAAGAGTCGGGGTGGAGCAACGGAGCACCGACGCGTGCGCTGAGCCCCGAAGAAGTGGAGGCCCGCAGGCGTTCCAGGGAGGAGGCCGCCCGACGCGATGCCGAAGCCTTGGCCATGGAAGGACGGCAAGCGCGGGAATGGGCGGCTAGTCTCGTCAGTGCGGCTCAACCGGCCCGAGCAGATCACCCCTACCTGGTGCGGAAGCAGGTCCGACGCGCTTCGACCATGTTGGAGATTCCGGCCCCGGAAGCGGCCCAAATCCTCGGCTACACGCCTACGGCCAGGGGGCAGGAACTTACGGGGCGTCTGCTGGTCATCCCCCAGGAACGGGTGGGTGAAGCCGGACCCTGCACCGTCGAGTTCATCGACGAGAACGGGTGCAAGGCGACCCTGAAAGGGCGCGGCACGAAGTCCGGCGCCTTTGGACGCCTCAGTGCCCCGCAGGACGCGCCTGAAGTGGTTCTGGTTGGTGAAGGTGCCGCTACGGTCCTGAGCGCCCTGGAGGCCCTGCAGGAGCGGAAACCGGCGGGCTTCATGACCTCATGCAACTCCAACATGTCGGGCGTGGCTCAGGCGCTGAGGGGCCGCCATCCGCAGGCAAAAATCATCATCCTGGCCGACCTCGACAAGCAGACCGGCGAGCCTGACCAGCACGCGGTCAAAGCCGCGCAGCTCGTGGACGGAGTTCTGGCCGCTCCTGGCTTCGGGCCGAACAGGAATCCCGAGCAGACCGACTTCAACGACCTGCAGGCTGCCAAGGGCCTGGAGGCGGTCCGGGCCTGTCTGGAGGCTGCGGCCAGTGGCCCCGTGAGGCCTCGGTTCAGGATACTGCGGCGCGACGACCTCATGGTGCTGCCGGACCTGGAATGGATCGTAAAAGGCGTCATGCCGACACGCGGGGTTGGCGCGGTGCATGGCCCGTCAACCGTGGGTAAGTCCTTCCTGCTTGTCGACATGGCGGCGCATATCGCAGAGGGCCGGCCCTGGTTTGGACACAGGGTCAAGGCTCGTCAGGTCGCCTACATCGCCCTCGAAGGGCAGTTCGGGTTCAAGCGCCGCGTCCAGGCTTGGGAACAGCATCACGGACGGCGCTACCCCTCTGGAGTCGCCTTCATCCCCGACCCCGTGGACGTTCGAAGCGATGCCGACACGGCGGCGCTTAGTGCGGTCCTGCAGCGCGAGTTCAAGCCCGGCGCCGTCGTCATTGTCGACACGCTGAACCGGGCGGCCCCCGGCATGGAAGAGAACAGTTCCCGGGACTATGGCCTGGTGTTGGCCGGGGCCAAGCGCATCGAGGACGCCGCGCAAGGATTCGTCTGCTTTTCAGCGCATCCGGGCAAGGATGCATCCAAGGGCCTGCGCGGACACTACTCCATGTTCGCCGGCCTGGACATGAACCTGGAACTCGCTCCCGACCAGACGGACAAGACCCTTTTCTCCTGGACGGTGCGGAAGGTGAAGGACGGCCCGGACGGTGCCTCCAAGCATTTCCGGCGCGTGGAGGTCGAACTCTTCGAGGACGAGGACGGCGACCAAGTGACGAGCTGCGTGATTGTCCCGGACCTGCAGGCCGACAAGGTGCCCGGGGCATCAAGACGGCCCATGACCAAAAAGGAAGCCGAGTGTTTCGAGGCCTTCCGGCACGCGGCTATGGAATACGGCGCTACCGATGCGGCCGGGAACTTCATTGGCCTGCACGTCGAAGAATGGCGCAGGCACTTTTACAAAACCAGCTCTGCCCCGACCCAGGACGCAAAAAGGACCGCGTTCAACAAGGCTAAGGGAGCCCTGACAAGGGGCGGATGGCTCTTTGAAAACGTGGACGGGATGCTTCGTCCTGATGGTCCAGGGTCAGACGTTCACGAACACAATATTTCCGAGGCAATCCGAGAGCGAACCGGGCGAACCGAACCGAACCAAGACCGAACCGGTTCGGGTGCCGAATACCCCCACAGGCGAACCGAACCGAACCACCCCCCTTTAGGGGGGGTTCGGTTCGGTTCGCTTGGTTCGGCTGAAACCACGGGCTCGAATAAAGGGTCTGAACCTGCGGAGGTGGAGTTGTGAAGCGTCATCTGGATCACATCGAAGAAATACTTGGCCAGGCCGCAGTCCAAGGCGTCCAGATCCGCCTGGGAGCCCCCGGCAAGGTGCGCCTGGTCGGTCCCCCCGAGGCCGTGCAGGAGCTGACGCCTTTGGTTCTGGAGCACAAGCCCCTTCTTCTGGAGCGCCTGCAACGCGACCCCTGGAGCTGGCACGTCACGCCCACGGACAGCGCCGACAAGGACGCCCTGGAATGGTGGGCCTCCGTCGAGCACCTGCGCGAGATCCTGGCCTTTGAGGGCTGGTCCCTGGCCAGGGTCGGCAAGTGGCTGGTGGTGGTCGCGGAACCCTATTTCACCCCGGCGAAGCTGAAGCGTCTGGACGTGGCCGTTGCAGGTCTCCGGGCCTGCTGGCCGGTCCTGGCGTCGAAGGTCGAATTTTTTCCGGAGCTGACCCCTGCCCAGGCGAAGGGCCTGCTGGACCGCATCGAGGATGCCCACGGCCATGAGGGCTTCAAGATTCTCGGTTGGCACGGCCTGGAGATTCCCAGGGCCTGGCCCACGGCCATCTGGTCCATGCTCTACACGGCATACGCGCAAAGCCTCCAGACCGAGGGGCTTCCGCAATGAGCGCCCCGACCTTTCCCGAGCGCCTGGACCGCATCGAGGACGAGGTGGCCGGCCTGGAGTCCATGCTCGACAGCAGGACGCGGCGTTTGTGGGCCGAAATCGAAAAGCTCCGGGCCGAGGTCGCGGAGCTGCGGAAGGAGAAAGTCGATGCCTGAAAAAACAGGCCGGAAACAGGCCACCACGCGCTTCAAGCCGGGTCAGAGCGGGAATCCCTCGGGACGGCCCCGCGGTGCCCGCAACAAGGCCTCTGTGCTGGCTCAGAAGCTCATGGAGGGGCAGGCCGAGGCCGTGGTGCAGACCGTCATCGAAGCGGCTCTCACGGGTGACATGGCGGCCGCTAGGCTGATCGTGGAACGGCTTGTGCCTCCAGCGCGGGAAAGGGCCATTCAGGCGGACCTGAAACTGCCCAAGGACATATGCGTGAAGAGCGCCCCGCAGATTTTTGGCGAGATCTTTAGGGCCGTGACCGGAGGCCGTTTGCTCCCGGCGGAAGGCGAGGGTCTGCTGAAGCTGCTCAGGATGTACTTCGACGCATACGAGCTGTCGGAACTGGAGCGGCGAGTCAACGAGATAGAATCCCAGCAACAGAGCGGAGGTCGGAAATCATGGTGACATTGGCGGGATTACGGCGGCGTCTGGAAAACCTGTCCACGATGGGCGACCAGATTCTCATTTTCCGCGGACAGCCGGACGGCTCGGTCCTGGTCAGCACGGTGCGCCCTGGCAGGCCGGCCGAGGGTGGGCAGCACTTCGAGAGCGGCGAGGCCGCGTGTGACGCCCTGGGGCTCGACGCGGGCGGGCCGAGCGTCACGATTCAACGGAGCTGGTTGTGAAGGCCGGGGCCGCGCATCTGAAGCGGCGGGTCCGGAAGCTGGGCGGATTCAAGAAGCCGTGGTCGCATCTCTGGGTCCTCGTCGACGACGGCGAAGGCGGCGTGACGACCTGGGAAGGTCAGCCTTTCCCCTCGGTAGACGCGGCGCGGGCGGCGTTGGGCATCCCGGATGATGCCCATGTAGTGGTTGTCACATTCGTTGAACCAAATAGGGAGGGGGATTCGTGAGCGCATATTCTATTTCCTGGCCGGAGCTGGCCGACCTGATCGGGCACGAGGCCGCAACGGCTCTCTGCCAGCACTACGGCGGCCTGACCAAATATGTGCCGGCCGACTCGAAGCGCGGGGATCTGCGGAAGCTGATTGGCCAGGCGGCGGCCGACACGCTGGCCTCCATGCACGGCGGGGAGACGTTGGAGCTTCCGAATAGGGTCAACAAGCCGGAGCCGAAAAAGCCTCAGATCCTCAGGCTCCTCGAAGGCGGCCTGAGCGTGCGGCAGGTGGCAATGCAGGCCGGTGTTACGGAAAACTGGGTGAAAATGCTGAAACGACAACACTTTAAGCCGAGGGTTTCACCCTCGAAAGGAGCTTGAGCCATGAGTATCAAAATCGCAGACGACAAGAAGTCCATCCTGGTGGGCACCAAGGCGTTCAGCTTGACCCCCGAGCAGGCCGCCAAGGCCCGGACCCATCGCAACATCACGAAGTCCACGATGGCCGTCACGACCTCGAAATTGACCGGCATCGAGGACGTGCTCGGGCCTGAAGGCCGTGGCCCTGCTACCGCCCTGCGGGCCATTTTGAGCCGTGACACCGATTGGACGCGGGAGAACCTCGACGATGTGGACGCCAAGCTGGCCGGGGCTGTCTCGGTCTGCGGGTTCGCCACGGTGGCCGAACGGGTGCGCCAGATCCTGGGCGACAAGATGCTTTCCGCCGAAGGCCAGCGCATGACCGCCTTGCAGGCCCTCACGCCCGCCATGACGCGCCTGGAATCGTGGCTCTACCGTCTGGCCGGTGAACTCGTCGAGGAGCTGCGCGAGGCCGAAGGCTTGATCACGGCAGCCCTGATGCCGGAGAAGGTTCCCGGCCAGGATGCCGCCGTGGCCGAACTCCGCGGCCAGGAGATCAGGTCTCACTTCTTCGGCATGAACGAGAGCCAGCAGGCCGAGGCCCTGACCCGCTACGGTGAACGGGTCGCCCTGGAGCAGCTCGCGGCCGTCACCAGCGACCCCGCCGGCCGACTCGCCATCGACAAGCGCGCCCTGGACGTGACCAGGTGCGAGGTCATCCAGCGTCAGGGCGGGGACTTCGTGCTGGTCAACCTCGAAGACGCCCGCGACCGGCTGGACGCCGCCAAGTGGCGCATGACCGCCCTCCACAAGGTCTTTGAGGGATGGGCGTCGGACCATCGCCTTCCCCTGGAGCCCTCCACCAGGCCGTGGGAATCCCTGATCGAGAAGGAATTGGATCGGTCCCAGGCCTTCCTGGCCATCTTCCCGGTCAACCATGTAACCGCCGTCATCGAGGAGTAACCGCATGGACATCACGAAATTGAAGGACCGGCTTGAGCCCGAGGACTACGCGGCCCTTGAAAAGCACGTCGCGGATCTGATCGCGCAGACCGACGCGGCCCGGAAGGAATCGACCGAGGGCCGCGTGGCGAAGAAACAGGAGCTCGAACGCCTCCAGGCGCAACAGGAGAAGATTCTCAAGGCCCTGGGCCTCTCCCTGCCTGAGGAACTCGACAACGCGCCGGACATGGCCGCCAGAAGGGCCGATCTGGAACGCCTGGCGGCCCAGGAGAAGCGCCTCCAGAAAAAGCTGGAAGCGGCCACGGCCGAGCGCGACCAGGCCCAGGCCAAGCTCCAGGGGACGCTGAAGCGGCAGGCCCTGGACAAGGCCCTGGCGAAGCACGACTTCGTGGACCGGGACGTTGTTGAGGCCTTCATCGAGCCCAGGCTTCAGTGGGACGGGGAAGATCTGATCTACGTCAGCGAAGCCG
Organism: Desulfomicrobium sp.; assembly: GCA_003542385.1. Classification (GTDB taxonomy): domain Bacteria; phylum Desulfobacterota; class Desulfovibrionia; order Desulfovibrionales; family Desulfomicrobiaceae; genus Desulfomicrobium. The sequence goes on along the minus strand of DPKT01000076.1, from coordinate 5,925 downwards.
GGGTTCCCTCCTCCCTGGAGGACGGCCTCAAGGGTCTGGTCCGGTCCAAGCCGAGCCTTCTCCGCAACTTGGAGCAGGGCGCCGGGGTCCCCGGAAGCCACGGGGCCAATCCCAACATGGGCGGGGGCAGGTTCGAGCGAATCGCGGCCATTGGCAGGGCCTTCTTCGGCAAGAGCACCACGCACTAGGCGAAAAACGCTTCCACGAGCCACGAGAGGGCCGTTCCAATTCGGGGCGGCCCTTTTTACATCCTACGGCCTGGAGCGCGTCACGCGGCGCGTGGGAGGGTCAGGCGGGGCCTAGTCGATGATGTAAGGCCCCAAGCCTTTGGGCCTGGGTAAATGGGGATAGTAACCGCGTAGGTCTTCGGGGAGCTTATGCCAAATCCCGATGATGGCGGCCATATCGACCCGGCTTTTGAGTGGCTCCGGGCTCAAGTCCCAGTAGTTCGGGGGTGGGTAGATAGGCACAGCCCGGCAGGCCGCAAACTCCCGAATCCTACCTGCTGAAGGCCCGGAAATTTCGCCTGTCTCCTCGTCCCAATCGAAGACGAGGGGATCTTCCCCCTGGGTCCGGTGCTCGCAGTGGTAGTGCTTTTTCATGCCGGATTACTACCACGGCGGGGTGGTCGCGGGCAAGGTGGGGGAGGGTGGCAAGGGGGCTATATTTTTGGCCCTTGGTTGGGAGAAAAGTTGGGTTGTTGTTCTAACCTGCCTGAATTTATTAATATGTCATGAAGCGGCAGGTCATGGGCCGCGAGGTCGTCGTGGCCGTGACCGAGGGGCGGCTCGACTTCGGGACCTGGGAGCGGATCTTCTACGGGGAGTTCGACGGGCGGCGGCGCAAGCGGGTGCTGGTCAAGATCATCGGCGAGTGAGCCCCTTCGGCCCGCTCAGAAGAAGAGCAGGCCCTGGATCAGGCCGATGAAGGCGCCGAGAACGGCCCCGACGACCTCGATGAATCGGAATTCCTTGGCCATGATGGACATGAGCAGGATTTCAAGGCGTTCCATGGACAGGTTCTCGATCTTGTCCTGGATGATGCGGCGGAAATCGAGGCTGTTCTCCAATTCGCCCGTGGCCGTCTCAAGCAGGCCCGGCACGATCCTGTCCAGCTCCTTGTCCAGCAGGCCCTTGACCTTTTCCATCATGGGGCCGTCCAGAAACATGGCGATCATGGGGTTCAGCCCGCCCAGGCGCGTCGACAGGAACTCCGAGAACCCGTCCAGGATCCGATCCTTGAGGCGGGCCGAGAATTCAGGGCGCTGCATGGCCTGGCGGATGTCGTCGTGGGACAGGAGTTCGCCCTCGATGACCGCGGCCAGGTTCATGGCCAGGGCCTTCTGGCGCTTGGGAAAGATGCCCTGCACCGTCAGGCTGCCGACCTGCACGGGCCGGCGGGGGTGGAAGAGCATCTTGATGGCGATGAAGTTGGTGATCCAGCCGATGAAGGCGCAGATCACCGTCGACAGGAAGAGCTTGAGCAGCATGGGCGTCTCCGGTTCGTACAGCGCGATGGAGGGGAGGGCTATTCGGCCTGGTCCGGGGCGAGCTGGTCCACGGTGCGCGGCGCGTCGCTGCGCAGCACGCTCTTGATCTGGGCCGTGAAGGCCGCAAGGCCCTGGATCTGGATGCCGTCAAGCATCTCGGCCTCGGACTCGATGCCCGAGCAGGGCTTGGCGCTGGACCAGATGAGGTGGATGCCCGCGGTCTGCTTCACTCCGCCCGCGACGGCCAGCTCGATGACGGCCAGGGCGTTGGAGCGGCGGACCTGCTTCTTGACCGGTCCGGGCAGGGCCGGAACCTTCAGCAGATCGGACTTGTTCAGGAAAAGATAGGTCAGGGACATGCCGGGGCTCGACATGGCCTGGTTGCGGAAGCCCTTGTCGACGCCCACGCCCTGTTCCTTGGCGGACTCGATCATGCGGAACAGGTCGCCGGCGATGCTCTGGGCGTAATTCTTTTCGGTCATGGCACACCTCGTGTAGGATTGGGCCGGAAGCGATCCGGCGCCCGGCCCCTGTACACGAGGGCTCCTCGCCAGGCAAGCCGCCCCTCAGGCGAAGGTGCGGCCGTCCCAGGCCCATTTGCCCATGTCGGCGTCCATGAACACGATGTAGGTGCGCTGGCTTTCGATGCCGAGCCTGTCCTGCACGATGGCGGTCAGATCCCCGGCCAGGATGCGGACGGCCTCCTCCTTCAGGTTCAGGGCCCGCAGGGTCAGGTGAGCCACGGGCTCCTCGCTGCCGCCGAAGAGCATGGGCACTTCGCCGTTGACGATGACCATCATGTAGGTCTCTGCCTTGCCCAGGCCTTTGCAGACGCAGTCCGAGAGGGCGCGCATCAGGGCGCTCTTGTCCGTGATGCGCACGTTGGTCGTGAGTTCGAGACAGGGCATTGTTCCTCCTTACTGTACGACCCAGACGGTGCAGTCCTTGGCCAGGTGGGTGACCTTGGTGGTCACGCTGCCGAACAGGAACTCCTCGGCCCGGGAGACGCCGCGCCGCCCGATGACCAGGGTCCCGAAATCCCCGCGTTGCTGGTACTGCAGGATGTCGCGGGCGATGGACGTGCCGATGCTGCACTCCGCCGCCCCCGGGTTGACCGGCGACTGGCAGTGCGGAACATAGTCGATGGTCACGGCTTCCGGGGCCAGACCCCCGGCGGTCAGGGTGGTCCTGGCCTGCTTCAGGAAGGTGCGGATGCGCAGCTCCTGCGTCTGGCCGGCCTCGACCCAGGACGCCTCGTCGGGGAACAGGTCGCGGTTGGGCGGGCGCTCGATGTACAGCACCGTGATCATGAAGCCGCTGCTGCCGCCCAGCAGGTCGGCCACGTAGTTCACCGCACGGGCCGAGTTCTCGGATGCGTCCACTGCGATGAGAATTTTCTTGGGGTCCATGAAGCCTCCTTACGCGTTGATCCGCCCGCGGCGGATTTCGTCGATACAGGGCAGAAGCTCCTCCAGCATTTCTCCGACCGACGGGTAGAACACCTCAGAGGCGGTGGAGAAGTGCATGAGAACGTTGTTCAGGGTCTCGGGCACATAGGGGTAGACCTTGCGCAGGTTTGAGAGGCGGTTTTTGAAGAGCATGGAGAAGTCGGCGGGCTCCAGGTGCACGTTCGACAGGCCGTCGAATTCCGGACGGGGAATGTTGAAGGTGGTGCAGAATTTCTTGCCCGCCAGATAGAGCAGCAGGTTGCCCAGGCCGAAGATGTCCAGGCCCGAGGGGCTCTCCTGGAACTCATAGGTGTAGTCGAAGTCGATCCAGACGTAGTTGCCCGTCCCATGTTCGAGCCACAGGTGGTCGCGGCGGATGTCGCCGTGGTTCTCGCCGTGCCGGTGCAGGAAGCCGATGGCCCGGCAGGCCTCGGCGAACTTCTCCAGGATGTCCGGCAGCAGTTCGAAGAAGTAGGTTTTGTGGTCGGCCTCGATCTTGTCGATAGCCAGGGACAGGAGGTCGCCCTTGACCACGTCGAGGACGCGCACGTTGTTCCCCACCGCGTCGTCGCGCGAATAACCCTGCATGAAGCGCCCGTCGCCGCGCACCAGATCCAGGATGCGCGCCTCCTTGCGCGGGCTGCGAAAGCATTCGATCTGCATGCTGCCGAGGGACACGGGAAACTTTTCGTAGAACACGAGCTTGAGGATCTTGCGCTCCCCGGTGGCCAGCTCCCGGCAGCGCTTGACCCAGTATTTGGGGTCCTCCACCCCGAAGCTGCGCTCCTTCTCGTCCCGCAGCACCAGGAAATGCTTCCCGTCCAGTTCGATCACGTCGCCGTACTGGATGTTCATGAACTCCGTCGTGTCCGTCAGCAGGTTTCCGGCCCGCTTGCGCGGGAATTCGGGGTCGTATCTGGCGATGATGTCGTAGGCGTTGCTCATGGGGCCTCCTGCGTTCCGGCCGTCAGGCGTGGTTTCGCAACTTGAGTTCCACGGGATGGGGCCGCAGGTACGTCTGGTCCTGCAGATAGAAGTCTTCGTATTTCATGACGTAATGATTGAGCAGGGTCACCGGCACGATGAGGGGGATGATGCCCCTGGCATACTGGTTGATCAGGTCCAGGAGTTCCTGCTTCTCGTCGGGCAGGAGGTCGTTCTTGAAGTAGCCCATGATGTGCTGCAGCACGTTGCGGTGCTTGGGCGGAGTGGCCTTCATGCGCATGGCCGACATGAGGTGCTCGTGGTAGCTCCTGAAGAGCTGTTCCTTGGGCATCTCCTTGCCCTTGGCCACCAGCCGCCCCATGGCGCGGTAGATTTCCGGGCTGTGGGCCAGGATCTGCAGCTTGTGGCGCGTGTGGAAGGTCACGAGGTTGCCGATGGTCTGGCCCCCCTTGAGCATGTCGCGGTAGCGCCGCAGCACGAAGATGCGGTCGATGAAGTTCTCCCGCAGGTGGACGTCGTGGAGTCGGCCTTCCTCCTCAACGGGCAGCAGGGGGAAGCGCTCCATGAACATGCGGGCGAAGACGCCTACGGACTGGCCGATGAGATTGCCCGTGTCCGAGTAGACCTTGACCCGCTCCATGCCGCTCGACGGCGACTTGCTCTTGAAGATGAAGCCGCACAGGCCTTCGCCTTCCAGTTCGTCGAGGCGTTTGGCGGCCCATTCCTTCATGCGCCGCGTGTGGTCGATGCCGGTCTTCTGGGTCAGCAGCCGCGGGGATTCCGGGTCCCCGACAAGACGCATGGCCTCGCGCGGGATGGGCAGGCCGCACTCCACTTCGGGGCAGACCGGGACGTATTCCACATACTCACCGAGAGTTTTGGTCAGGAACGGGTCGAGCTTGTGCCCTCCGTCATAGCGGACCTTGTCCCCGAGCAGGCAGCGGCTGATCCCCAGGCGGATGGGTCTGTTCATGATGTCTCTCCTTGCCGTTGCGCGCCTCCGGGACGCGTGGGTTGTCCGAAGCAAATGCCTTTCCGTGAAATATTCTCGAATTCTGGCCGGTTGTCCAGAACCGGCCGGTCCGGCGCCGAAAATGTCACCCCATGGCGATGCGCGTGACCTGCTGGAAGTTGTCGACCAGGAAATAGGTGCCGATCCTGAGTTCCATGACCGCGTTGGCCGAGGCCGAGGCAAAGGCCGCGAGGTTCGGGTGCTTGCGGGTGAACAGGGTCACGGCGCGGTGGCGGCGCTCCCCGTCGAGTTCCGTGGCGAAGGCCGTGGCGGTCAGGGCCTGGGCCTGCGCCGGGTCCGCCGGGTCGTTCCTGGCCGTGCTGACCAGAAAGGACACGTTGGGGTTGGCGCTCATGTTGTCGTACTTGGCGGTCTGCCTGGGCGTGACCATGATCAGGGCCCGCAGGTCCTCGTCGACGGCGAAGGCCATCTGGCTGCACAGGGGGATGTCCATGAAGCACGTGGCCAGGACCCCGCTGCGCTGGTCGTTCAGGATGGCTTCGAGACTTTTGCGCACGTCGGGGTCGTTGATGGTCTTTTCCTGGGAGCGGGGTTCGGTCAGGATATTCGGCATTTCGAGTCCTCCTTGGGTGGCGTGACGGGTCCGGACAGGATGGCTCCTCCGACTTTGCGGGCCAGGGCCGTGAGCATGCCCTTGAACAGCGGCGTGTGCACGGGGGCGAGCGCCTTCCAGTAGACGATACCCCATAAACCCCGCGGCAGGAAGCGTGCGCGCAGGGTCAGGGCGGTGCGATTCGGGCCGCGCTCTTCCACGTCGAACTGCAGCAGGGCCTCGCCCGGCACCTTCATCTCGGCCAGCAGTCGCAGGCGGCTGTTCTCCTCCACCACCAGGACCCGCCAGAAATCCAGGGCGTCGCCGACGCGCAGGTCGCTCGGGTGGCGGCGGCCCCGGCGCAGGCCGGTTCCTCCGATGAGCTTGTCGAGGCGACCGCGCATTTTCCATAGCCAGTCACCGTACATCCAGCCCTCGTCGCCGCCCAGGCGGGTCAGGACGTGCCAGACCCGTGCCG
>DPKT01000177.1 GCA_003542385.1 Desulfomicrobium sp. | reverse complement strand
TGACCGTGCCGATGAACTGCTGCTGACGGCGCTTGGCTTCCCAGTCCTTGAGCGTGTGGAAGAAGCGGATGGCCTCGACCAGATCCTCGGGCAGATTCAACCGGTCCAGCTGTTCCGGGGCCAGGGCGATGAGGCTCTCGCCCAGCTTCTGCAGGGCGACCATGTCGCGTTTGCGCTGGGACTTGCTGGGCCGGCCTTCCCACTGTTCTTCGTTTCCATGTACAAATTCGGTCATCGTCAGGCTCCTTGATGTTCACGGCCGCGGCAGACCAGGGCGCCTCCCCGCAGGCTCCAGGGCCCGCGCAGGGAAGGCATCTCCAGGGCCCGTTGCAGTCGGATGAGAAATTCGTCGCGGCACACTTCAAACCCGCCGAAGCGGACCATATGCGCAGTCGTCTGCTGGCAGTCGAAAAGGGTGAAACCCGCCCGCTCCAGCGCCCGCATGAGGGTCACGAGGGCGGCCTTGGAGGCGTCGGGCTGGCGGTAGAACATGGACTCCCCGAAGAAAGCCCGGCCCAGGGCCACGCCGTAGAGACCGCCGACCAGGGTCTGGCCGGACCAGGCCTCGATGCTGTGGGCGAAGCCCAGCTCGTGCAGGCGACAGTAGGCGGCCAGCATCTCGGGCACGATCCAGGTCCCGTGGGCCCCGCGCCGGGGCGTGTCGGCGCAGAGGCCGATGACCCGCTTAAAGGCCGTGTCCAGGGTGAAGCTGAAGCGCCCCTGACGCAGGATGCGCTCCAAACGCCGGGGCACGTGGACCTTCGAAGGTTCGAGGATGAGGCGCGGGTCCGGGCTCCACCACAGGATGGGCGCGTTCTCGCTGTACCAGGGGAAGATGCCCTGGCCGTAGGCCATGAGCAGGCGCTGGGGCGAGAGGTCCCCGCCCACGGCCAGCAGCCCGTCCTCGTCGGCGTGGGCCGGGTCGGGGAAGACGGGCTGGGCGTTCAGGGCGAAGACGGTCATGGGGTCATCTGGGCGTGAAGGTGAACTCCAGCTCCTTCCCGTCCCTGAGGCCCACGTGCACTGAGCCTCCAGAGGCCAGCTCGCCGAAGAGGATCCGGTCGGCCAGCCTGTCCTTGACCTCCTTCTGGATGAGCCGCCCCAGGGGGCGGGCTCCGAAGGCCGGGTCGAAGCCCTTCTTGGCCAGCCATGAACGCGCCTCGGGGGTCAGTTCCAGGGTCACGTTCTTGGCCGCCAGCTGGGCGCCCAGCTCGGCCATGAACTTGTCCACGATCTGCTCCATGATGTCCTGGGTCAGGGAATGGAACGTGACGATGGCGTCCAGGCGGTTGCGGAACTCGGGGCTGAAGAGCTTCTCCACGGCGGCCAGACCGCGCAGGCCGCGATCCTCCTCCACGCCGGCCTTGAAGCCGATGGCGTTGCCGCTCATCTCGCGGGCGCCGGCGTTGGAGGTCATGAGCAGTATCACGTTGCGGAAGTCGGACTTGCGGCCGTTGTTGTCCGTCAGGGTGGCGTGGTCCATGACCTGCAGCAGGATGGAAAACATGTCCATGTGCGCCTTCTCGATCTCGTCGAGGAGGAGCACGCAGTGCGGGGTCTTGCGGATGGCGTCGGTCAGGAGGCCGCCCTGCTCGAAGCCCACGTAGCCGGGAGGCGCGCCGATGAGCCGTGCCACGGCGTGCTTCTCCATGTACTCGCTCATGTCGAAGCGCACGAAGGCCACGCCGAGGCAGCTCGCCAGCTGCTTGGCCAGTTCGGTCTTGCCCACGCCCGTGGGGCCCGTCAGCAAGAAGGAGCCCAGGGGGCGCTCGGCGTTGCCCAGGCCCGCGCGGGAGCGCTTGATGGCCTGGGCCAGCTGCTCCACGGCCTCCTTCTGGCCGAAGACCTGGCCGCCCAGGTCCTTTTCGAGGTTGGCCAGGCGGTCGCGGTCCGAGGACGTGACGCGGGAGCTCGGGATGCGGGCCATGCGCGCCACCACTTCCTCCACGTCGCGCCGGGTCACGGACTTGCGGCGGTTCTTCTCGCCCGAGAGGACGAAGATGGCGCCGGCCTCGTCGATGACGTCGATGGCTTTGTCGGGCAGGCAGCGGTCGTTGATGTGCCGGGCGGACAGCTCCACGGCCGCGGCGATGGCCGAGGACTGGTACTTCACGCCGTGGAACTCCTCGTAATAGGGCTTGAGGCCCATGAGGATCTTCTCGCTCTCGGCCACGCTGGGTTCGACGATGTCGATCTTCTGGAAGCGCCGGGACAGGGCCCGGTCCTTCTCGAAATGGTTCTTGTACTCCTCGTAGGTCGTGGAACCGATGCAGCGCAGCTCGCCCGAGGCCAGCACAGGCTTGAGGATGTTGGAGGCGTCCATGGAGCCCCCGCTGGTGGAGCCGGCGCCGACGATGGTGTGGATCTCGTCGATGCACAGGATGGCGCCGTCCATAGCCTTGAGTTCGGAGATGACGCCCTTGAGGCGCGCCTCGAAGTCGCCGCGGTACTTGGTCCCGGCCAGGAGGCTGCCCATGTCCAGGGCGAAGATGCGGGTCTGGGCGAACTGCTCGGGCACCTCGCCGCGGGCGATCTTGAGGGCCAGGCCCTCGGCCACGGCGGTCTTGCCCACGCCGGGATCGCCGACGAAGATGGGGTTGTTCTTCTTGCGCCGGGCCAGGACCTGCAGGGTGCGCTTCAATTCCTCGTCGCGGCCGACCAGGGGGTCGATCTTGCCTTCCATGGCCCTGGCCACCAGGTCCACGGTGTACTTCTCCAGGGCGCTCTGCTTGCCGCCCTCCCTGGGCTCGGCCTCGACCGTCCCGCCCGCGTCGGGGAGCTCGTGGGAAATGTACTCGAGGACGCCAAGCTTCGTCAGGCCCTGGGCCTTGAGGTAATAGACTGCGAAGGCGTCCTCCTCCTCGAGCATGGCCGCCAGGAAGTCGCCCGCCTGGACCTGGGCCTTGCCGGCCGACTGGATGTGCAGGATGGCGCGCTGCATGGCGCGCTGCACGCTGACCGTCTGCACGATCTCGTGCTCGGGGCGCGGGTTCACGTCCAGGTGGTCCGTGAAGAACTGCACCAGCTGCCTGCGGAGACGGTCGACGTCGATGCCGCAGCCCTGCAGGAGATGCTGCCCGTGCGAATCCAGCGTGTAGCTGTACAGCAGATGCTCCAGGGTCAAAAACTCGTGCTGGCGCAGTTTCACCTCGCGCACGGCATTCCCGATGATTCTTTCCAACTCCTTACTCAGCATTCACACCTCTTCCATGGTACAGCGCAGGGGGAACGACCTGGCCCTGGCCATCTGATGCACGATCTGCACCTTGGTCTCAGCCACCTCGGCCGTGTATATCCCGCACAGGCCGATGCCCTTCTCGTGGACGCTCATCATGATGGCGAAAGCCTCGGTCTCGGACTTTCCGAACACATTCATAAGCACCTCCACGACGAAGTCCATGGACGTATAATCGTCGTTATGCAACAAAACCTTGAACTGCCGCGGCTCCTGCAACTGGTCCTCGACAGCGATGTCAGGCTCGGAACCCGGAAACTCGTATGGCTCGGTCATGGGGCGGCCTACTCGTCCTCACCGTACTCGTCGATCCAGGCTTGCAGGATTTCAACGACCTGCTTTGCCTGCTTGACCGAGGAAATGTTGAACTTGGAGTGGGGCGAAAAACGCCCGTTGCGCTTCTGGTAGCGCCCGACCCGGAACTTGACGGGGCCGAACTCCTCCTCGCCGCGCCCGACCTCCTGATAGGCGAACATGACCGTGGCCCAGGCGCCGCGCGTCAGCACTTCCTTCTTCAGTTCGCGGACCTTCTGGACCCCGTCCTCGTCGGACCAGTCTATGGAAATATCATCAATGGTTTCAGCCATGCCCTCTCCTCGTTGTTGCCGCTGACGGCGTTAATCTTCGGCGCCCGGACGCGTCGCTGCGCAGACTTCCACGGCCGCCCCTCTGCGGAGGAGCGTCCACAATGCGGAGACCGCCCCGCCGATTGGGGACTATTAATGCCGAGCGCGGTAAATGCAAGTGCGAAGGAGACCGCCGAACCGGGGACGGATCGGGGAAGGAAATACGTCACCGCGGACCGGCCTTGCCGGTCACGGCGACATCGGCACGGTGACGCCAGAAGCACCCGACGTCCCGCACAGCAGCACCGGGGCGGCTCGCAAACGAGGAATGGCATGTCCGTGCGGCCGACGGCGTCGCCGGCGGCCGCACGGTGATCAGGCGGAAAAAACTATTTGGCCAGGCGCTTGGCGGAATACTGCCACATGTCCCAGTTTTCGGGCTTGTTGACGGAAACGAACTCGGCGACGCCCTTCTTGGCGGGGTTCTGCCGACGGCGTTCGGAATACTGCCACATGTCCCAGGTTTCGGGACGGGTGAGAAGATGAGCGGTGATCATGCTGCCTCCAGTGGTTGAGGGTTAGGCGTGTGTGTAATTGGAAAATTACACAAAACCCAACAGGGGGGCAAAGCTTGATCTTTATTTCATACTCAGTTAATTTAGATAATTTGAGTATGAATTAAAAACACACCTCGTTCTCCGCCCTTCAAATCTAATATTTTCAGCAGGTTAAAACAGATTCGAGCTGTCCGACGTCATTCAAGACCGTCGCCGGGCAGGTCGGAATCCCCGCCTGGAGGATTGCCGTCGAACACGGCCGGAAGGTCGATGATGCAGGTGGTTCCACGGTTGGGAGCCGAAACGACCTCGATATCGCCGTTGTGGGCCCCGATGATGTAATCTGCCACATACATGCCGATGCCCGTCCCGTGAACCCCTTTGGAGGAAAAGAAAAGGGAGAACATCTTGTCGATGGTGGCCTGATCCATGCCGATGCCGTTGTCGGCGATGCTGATGGTCACGATACGGTCGGCCCTTTCGGCCTTCACGACCACCCGCCCCTCCCCATCCCGTTCGGCCATGCGGCAGGCGTCCACGGCGTTGTCCAGAAAATTGAGCAGGGCCGAGAACAGGGCGTGGCGGTCGACCTCGAACTCGCCGCAGTCCCTGACGACGTCGAGGGCCAGTTCGACACGCTGCTCGCGGGCCCTGGGCTCCGCGGTCAGCACGAGCTCCTCCAGGAATTCCCGGACATCCACCATGCGCGGCTCCAGGGGCCTGGGCTTCGAATAGTAGAGGATGTCCAGGACCATCTTGCGGATGTGGCCGATCCTGCCCTTGACCAGCCCCCACCCTTCGCGCAGGCGCCCATCGTCGCCGCGGGCGAGACCCGAGTCCACCTTGTAGATGCCGGCGTCGAGGGACATGAGCAGCCCCTTCACGCCGTGGGACATGGAACCGAGCATCATGCCCAGGGAGGTCACGTGGTCCTGCAGCTTGCGCAGCCGGGTGATGTCCGTGGCCATTTCCATGACGTGGGTGACGCGGCCGGAGTCGTCGCGGATGGGAGAGGTCCAGACGAGGACGTTCATCTCCTCGCCGGCCCTGGTCGTGACCACGGTCTCGACCTGATGGCTCACGCCCGTCTCGAAGGTCTTGAGGATGGGGCAGTCCTCGCACGGGTCCTTGAGGCCCTTGTACGCCTCGTGGCAGAAGCGCCCGAGGCCGGGACCGAAGGCCTCCCGGAACCTGGCGTTGGACGCCACGATCCGCAGGTCCCGATCCTGCACGGTGAGAAAGCACGGCGCCGCGTCCAGAAGGTCGCGGCACGACTCGGCCATGGCCTGCAGGGGGCTGCCCCCCACGGTACGCCGGAATCTGCGCAGAGCCCGCACCGTAGCGGCCACCACGTCGGGCTCCAGAGGGTCGAAGAGAACCACGGACGCGCCCGCGCGGAGATACTGCGCATGAAGGGCGCTGTTTTCGGCCTTTTCGAGAACGACGATCGGAACATCAGGATTGCGGAGGGAGCATTCCGCCACCTCGGCCGTTTCCGAAAAGGGATGATCAAAGACGATGCACCCGCGCCCGGGAATGAGGGCGGGGCTGGCCTGGGCCGCAAGCTCCACGTCGACGCCTTCGTCGCGCAGGGCGTCCGGGGCGGGGACGCTCGGCGCCGCTTCGGCTATCCAGAGAATACCGTGATGTTCCTTGCTCACGATGCGGCCGGGCGAATAGGGGTTATTTCAGCGCATCGGCCACGACCCGCAGAAGCTCGGTGGCGTCCACCGGCTTGGACAGGGTCGGCAGGCCCTTCTTGATGCGGGGCGAGACGCCGCTGACCACGACCACGGGGATGTCGCGCAGTTCGCTGTCGCGCCGCATGGTCGCGTAGAGGATGGTCCCGCTGCTGCGCGGCAGGTCGATGTCCAGGGTCATGAGATCCGGGCGCTCGCTCCTGAGCAGATCCAGGCCCGTCTCCGCGTCGCGGGCGACCAGGGCCGTATAGCCGTTGTCCGTGAACAGATCGGACAGGTACGAGGCGACGACGGCGTCGTCCTCGACGACAAGTATCTTCTTTGCCATGTTTCCCTCAAAACGTGCGCCGTGCCCGAGGCACGGCGCAGGTCCCGTTATTCCTTGATTTTTCCGAGGGCCTTGACCATTTCCAGGGCCACGCCCAGGCCGTTCTGCATGTCCTTGGACCCCATGGCCTTGGCCATGCCGATGACGCCGACGCCCTTGACGGAGGCCAGGTCGACCTCGGTCATGGCGTCGACCAGCTTCTCCAGCACGGCGCGGGTTTCGGGGTTGGAGATGCGTTCGAGCACCGTCAGGAAGAAGACGAGGGTCTCGCCCATGTTCCTGATCTGGTCCGCGCTGAACGACTCGGCCGTCTTGGAGCCGATTTCGCCCAGGGCCGACAGCTTCTCGAAGGTGCCCTTGCGCTCCATGCTGTCGAAGGCTTCCACCGACGAGAGGAACAGCGGCTTGGTCATGGGCTCGACGGTCCGCCACAGGTCGATGATATTCTCCAGCTGTTCGAGCACGTAGGTGATGTCGCGCACGCTGAACATCACCCGGCGGAACAGGGCGAAGAGGTCGTCCAGATTGACCTTGTGGTCCATGGTGTTGAATTCGGCCACCGTGGACACGAAGGCCCCCTTCAGGATCGGAGCGAGGGTCTCGTGCAGGTCGTGAGAGCTCTCGGCCGAGCTTGCCATGCGCTCCAGTCTCTGCTCGATCCGGTCGAGACGCTCCAAAAGTACTGCATCATTGCTCATGCGAGGTTCTCCAAATTATTTTTTGCGGATGTCGTTCTTGCCTGCCATGTACATCTGCGGCTCGAGCGGCAGGTCGTGACCCTTGAGCATGAGATTGAAGTAGACCCAGCGGAACATGAGCTTGCCCCAGTAGTTCATCTTGGACTCGCCCAGCAGGTGGAAGGGGCCGACGCCGGGCAGGGGGTACATGCCGGGCAGGGGCTCCACTTCGTAGTTGAAGTCGATGAGGGAGGCCTTGTCGTAGCCGGTGACGATGAAGCAGTTGGAGTGGCCGTCGAACTCGGGGTACGGCTCCTCGCCGTTAATCTCGCGGAAGAGGTTGTCGCAGACCACGTCGCACTCGAAGTGGGCCACGGAACCGGCCTTGGAGGTGGGCACGTTGGTGGCGTCGCCCAGGATGTAGACGTTCTCGTACTCCTCGGACTTGAGGGTGTACTTGTTGGTCTTCATGTAGCCCATGGGGTCGGCGATCTCGCTGTCGATGATGACCTGGGCGCCGAGGTTCGGCGGGATGGAGACGAGCAGGTCGTAGGGGATCTCCTCGCCGTTGACCGAGGCCAGGGTCTTGCCGCCCGCGTCGACGCTGTCGATGACGAAGTTGGGCGTGATCTTGATGTTCTTTTCCTCGCACAGCTTGCCCAGCACCGCGTTGGCCACGGACTTGGTGAAGGCGCCGGTCAGAGGCGTGACGAGCTCGATCTCGATGTTCTGGCGCAGGCCGCGCTTGGCGAAGAACCAGTCGGCCATGTACACGAACTCAAGGGGCGCCACGGGGCACTTGATGGGCATTTCCGCGATGTTGAACACCAGGCGGCCCTTCTTGAAGTTGTGCATGGCGCCGCACAGGGCCTGGGCTCCGTCGGGGGTGTAGAAGTTGTGGATGGCGCCGCCCCAGTCGTCGGTCAGGCCGTCGATCTCGTCGGGGGCGATGCGGCAGCCCGTGCTGACCACCAGCCAGTCGTAGGAGTACGAGCCCTTCTTGGTGCTGACCTTCTTGGCCGCGGGGTCGATGTTGGTGATTTCGTCCAGGACGAAGTCCACGCCGCGGGGCACGAAGTCGGTCTTGGGCTTGATGCAGTCGGCCAGGGTGTAGATCCCGAAGGGGACGAACAGCCAGCCGGGCTGGTAGTGATGCTTGATGTCGCGATCGATGACCGTGATCTTCCATTCGTTCTCGGCCAGCTTCTTCCTCATTTTCGCCGCGACCATGGTGCCGGCGGCGCCCGAACCCAGAATTACAAGATTTTTCACTCTACACTCCTGAAATGTGATGAAATTACGACCAGTTCCAAAACGGCCGCGACCCGTTCAGCGCACCGCGCCGCCTCGGCCTTGAACACCATCCGGAAGCGGCTGCGGCGTTCCCATCAGATCGGCGAGGGTGATGGCCTCAAGTTCGCGCTCGATGGCTTCGATCACGCCCGCCCAGACATCCTTCGTTCTGCACTTGCGGCACTCCGGGCACCGGTCCTCGACACTTCGGCAATGGTTGAGGCGGATGCCGTCATCCATGACTCGCAGCACCAGCCCCAGGGAAATGTCCTCGGGACGGGACCCCAGGCGAAAACCCGCCCCGCCGCCGGAACAGACGAGGCCGGCCGCGCGCAGCGAAGCCATGACGTCTTCGACGCAGGCGAGGGGTATTCCCGTGCTGTCGGCAAGGGCGCCCGCCGACAGCGGGGTCCGTTCCGCATGCAGGGCCAGATCGAGAAGGAGGCGGGAGGCGTAGTGCGTTTCGGTCGAGATTCTCATGCGTGCCCTGCTGCCGCGTGCGCGTTGGCCCCTGCCGGTTCATGGCCGGAAGCCGACAAACAGCCATTTGAATGCATTGACGAAAATCTTTTCAGGAGGGAGAAAAGGGTCACACACACGCCTTGTCCTCAGCCCTTGAAGATCGTTCGTTTCACACTCGTTAATTCGGATCTAAATTAATTTGATTAAATCAATTTAGATCAAAGTGGTCTGAATTATTTTGACACCGCCGCCCGTGTCAAGAAGTATTTTACGCTTTTTTTCACAAGGTCGCCGGGACCGTTCGGGGCCCGGAAACCGCCTCTAGCCTTCGGTTCCCGTGGAACGCATGTGCCAGCACCCTGGGCGGCTTTCGCCCATCATGTCTGCGAGGGTGATGGAGTCGAGTTCCCGTTCCAGCGTTTCCGTGACCCCGCGCCAAACGGCGCGAGTCCGGCAATCGTGGCACTTGTTGCAGTTCACGTCGTCGGCCGCGCACTGGGCGAGGCGGATGCCGCCGTCCATGAGGCGCACGACCGAGCCCAGGGTCACCTCCTCGGGCCGGCACCCGAGATAGTGGCCGCCCAGGGCGCCGCGCACGCTCTTGACCATGCCGGCCGCCTTGAGGGGCCGGATGATCTTCTCCACGAACTTGATGGGGATGCCCGTATTCCCGGACAGCCTTGAGGCGGGAATGGGCGCCTGATGTGCGTTCAAGGCCAGATCCAGCAGGAGGCGGGACGCATAGTGGGTCGTAGTGGAAATTCGCATGAGATTCTCCGCAGTTCGATGTTGAACGCACCCGTCCCCGCCTCGCCGGACCGGCGGGGACATGACCGTCAGGCCCGCAGGGGATGCCGCGGGCAGGTGAAATAATTCACGAAACAGAAGACGAGTCGCCTTCGGGGATGACTTCCCCGGCAGGCACGACGTCCTGCCGGGAGGTCAAATGCAAACATTTTGATGTCGCTGCGGACTGATGATGAACACACACGCCTAACCACTCATCTTCCGGAGGCCACCCGGCCTATTCAGACAACATCAATTTAGATCAATTGAGTCCGAATTAAACTTTTCCCTGACTTTCTGTCAAGAACTGATCACATTGTGATGAAATGTTCCGTGATTTCAAGCAATTTCGAAGGGAGGTCCGGGCACTGGCTCTGGGGGGAGCATCCTGGCATCGAGGAAGGCCGCGCGGAACGGGTTCCCGCGAACCACTGATGCCGGTGAGTTGTAGAAAAAGCAGAAAAAAGAATGCGGGGGAGTTCAGCAGATGCCTTCGGGATCCTCATCGTCGTCGGAGGCATTGGGACAGAAAGGCGGCACTCCGTTGATGACGTCGGAGAGCTTCAGGGAATCCAGGGCGCTGGCCATGATGGCGCTGACTCGCCGCCAGGCGTCCCTGGTCATGCAGATGCCGGAACGGATGCAGAGTTCGGCGTCATCGCAGCAGTCGGTCAGGCACAGAGGACCCTCCATGACGCGGATGATCTCGCCGAGGGAGATGTCCTCGGGGCGGCGGTTGAGGGCGTAGCCGCCCATTGCCCCGCGTTTGCTGGCAACCAGTTCCGCCTGCTTCAGCGACTTGAGGATCTGCTCGATGAACTGCACGGAAATTCCCGTCCGCTCGGCAATGGCGGTGGTCCGGATCGGGGCGTCCTTCTCGTTCATGGCCAGATCGATGAGAATGCGGGTCGCGTATCTGGAGCGTGCGGAAATCTTCATTCGGGAGCCTGTGCTGAATGGTTGACGTGTTTAAAATCATGCCTATTTCAAACATCTTATCACGTCAACCACCATGGCCGCACAAAGGCGAGAGGGCAGATGCTGCAGACCGGGCCTGACGGCATACATGTCGCATTGTGACACATGCAGCCACCTTTTCACGGGCTGATAATCAGGAGCACTACATTATTTTCCATTCAATGATCTACTGAGAAAGTAGTACCTGAAGATATGAGACATAATTATTCGAGCTCAATATGTGTCCACACCGCAATGACGGGCTCTTCTGCGGAAGGGAAAGCGCCAAAACCTCGGGCAAGAACCAGGACGCCCCGTCCGGAAAACCGAAGCGACTAATTCCGATCAACCTGATCTAAATAGATATTTCCGCTACCCCTCCCGAAAAAAATGTATTAGCGATGCCTTTCATCTGACGCATGACATAATTTTCATTCAACCTGCCAGTTTTCCAAGGAGTTTTCCATGTCCCTCAAAGTTGTCGTCATCGGCGGAGTGGCCCTGGGCCCCAAGGCCGCCTGCCGCATCAAACGCGTGGCCCCCGACGCCGACGTGACCATGGTCGACGCCAGCAAACTCATTTCCTACGGCGGATGCGGCATCCCCTACTATGTTTCCGGCGACGTCAGCGACCACCAGCAGTTGCAGGAGACGAGTTTCCACATGGTCCGCGACGAGCAGTTCTTCCAGGACTGCAAGGACTTCAAGGTCATGACCGAAACCAGGGCTCTGTCCATCGACCGCAAGGCCAAGACGGTCCTGGTCCAGCGCAAGGACGGAACCCAGACCGCCCTGCCCTACGACAAGCTGGTCCTTGGCACGGGCAGCACGCCGCGTAAGCTGCCCATCCCGGGCCGCGAACTTGGCAACGTCTTCACCGTGGCCACCCTTGACGAGGCCATCCGCATCAAGGAGCAGGTTGCCCACGGTGTGGGCTCGGCCGTGGTTGTCGGCGGCGGGTTCATCGGCCTGGAGATGGCCGAGGCCTTCGCCGACATGTGGGGCATCGAGACCACCGTGGTCGAGGTCGCCGACCAGATCATGCCGGGCTTCATGAGCAAGGCCATGGCCACCATCGCCGAGAAGCACCTGGCCGAGAACGGCGTCACTGTCCTGACCTCCGAGATGGTCCAGGCCATCGAGGGCGAGGACGGCAAGGTGGCGCGCGTGGTGACGAACAAGCGCACCATCGAGACAGAGTTGGTCATCCTGGCCGTGGGCGTCATCCCCAACGACACCCTGGCCCGTGAGGCAGGCCTGCTCTGCTCCGAGCGCGGCGGGATCATCGTCTCCAAGACCATGCAGACCTCCGACCCGGACATCTACGCCGGCGGCGACTGCGTGCTTGTGGAGAACATGGTCACGGGCAAGCTCGGCTACTACCCGCTGGGTTCCCTGGCCAACCGACAGGGGCGCATCATCGGCACCAACGTGGCCGGGGGCCGCGAGACCTTCGACGGCGCCATCGGCACCTACATCATCAAACTCTTCGAGTACGGCTTCGCCGGCACCGGCCTGTCCCTGCCCGTGGCCCTGCGCGAGGGCTTCGACGCCTTCAGCACCCACGTCATGATGAGCGATCACTCCCACTTCTACCCCAAGCGCGACATGGTCAGCCTGGAGATCGTGGCCGAGCGCAACACGGGCCGGGTGCTGGGCCTCCAGGGCGTCTGCCACAACGGCGACTCGATCAAGGACCGCATCGACGCCATGGCGGCGATCCTCAAGTACCGCCCGACCCTGCGCGACGTCTCCAACATGGAACTGGCCTACGCCCCGCCCTTCGGCTCGGCCATGGACGTGCTGAACTCGGCGGCCAACGCTGCGGAGAACATTCTCATGGGCCGCAACCTGCCCATCCAGCCGCTGGAATTCGCCAAGCTGTGGGAAAACCGGGTCAACGAGAACCTCCTGTGCATCGACACCCGCGAATGGGGCAACGCCGAGCCGTTCGTAACCAAGTACCCTGAATTCTGGAAGAACATACCGCAGGGACAGATCAAGGACCGTCTGGACGAGATCCCCAGGGACAAGAAGATCGTCCTGCTGTGCAACACGGGCGGACGCTCGTACGAATCCCAGGTCATCCTGCGTCACGCCGGGTTCCTGGAGCCCGTCAACCTGCAGGGCGGCATGGGGTTCATCAAGCAGCTCGGCTTCGACCCGAGCGAGGACGAGTAGAACGCGCGGCCGGCCCCAAGGGGCCGGCCTTTTGCATTCCGGACGATGCGGTCGGCGACGGACGGCCGCAAGGAGAAAACATGACCAGACTCTTCGTAGCCATCGCGCTGCTCTTTCCCGCCCTGGCCTTGGCCGCTCCGACCCAGGTCACCCTTTTTCCCGCCTCGGCCCAGGTGGAGGAAATGTCGGCCCTGTCGTGCGCTCCGGCCGACGGGGGCCTGTCGTCCTGCACCCTGACCCTGCCCGGCCAGGCCGACCCGACCACCCTGCGCTTCGGGAAACTACCGGGCGATGCGTCCATCGCCGACCTGACCTGGAAGACCCGCCACGACCCCGACCAGGCCGCCCTCGCCCCGCTGCTGGCCAGACGCGATGAACTGAAAGCCCAGCGCGACGCGGCCGTGGCTGAACTCGAAGGCGTGCGCGGCCGCCTGGCTTTCTGGAAGGCCCAGACCGAGCCATCGCAGCAGACCGTGGCCGCCCTGCGGGAAATGGCCGCGGAACTGGACGCCAACGTTCGCGCCGGGGCGCAGCAGACACTGGCCCTGGAAGGAAGTATCGCCGATCTGAATGGAAAGCTCGCCCGGGTCGAGGAGGAGATCGCCGCGGCGGCCGGACGGCAACGCACGGTCTGGGAGGTCGCGCTGCTGGTTTCCGGGAACGCCCCGCGTGAGATGGCCTACTCCTACACGTTGCGCGACTGCGGCTGGAGCCCCCTCTACAGGCTGGAGGCCCTGCCCGCGTCGTCGAAGATCGATTTCTCCTGGCAGGCCAAGGTCTGGCAACGGTCAGGCCAGGACTGGAAGGAAGTGCACCTCTTCCTGGCCACCCTGCAGCCAGAGACCCAGGCGGAGCCCTCGGACCTGCCGCCCTGGGAAATCAGCCCGGTGCAGATTTTCCAGAAGGCCATGCGCGCGCCGGCCATGATGGAGATGCGCGCCGGCGCGGCCGACGAAATGGTCGCGGCGG
>DPKT01000234.1:23889-24013 GCA_003542385.1 Desulfomicrobium sp. | reverse complement strand
CGGGCCGCCGCGGCCATGCGCTCCAGCACCTCGCGCCACCTCGCCCTCATCTCCGCCGCGTCCATGCCGACCCTCCTCAGGATCCCAGGCCCAGGGAAATCATGAACTGCCCGTCTTCGGTCCA
>DPKT01000234.1:0-23789 GCA_003542385.1 Desulfomicrobium sp. | reverse complement strand
ATGCCCTTGTGACTGTTTTTTGACGTATAGATCGTGGCCGAGATCATGGTCATGTTCTGCTCCGGGAGTTCCTCCCAGCTCTCGATCTCCACGGCCACGTTGTAGGGCAATTCCTGTTCGAGGCCCAGAAAAAGCTTCTCGCGGATGATCTCCGNNGCACCGAGGCCGTGCTCAGCTGGTCCTCGGGGAAGAGCGGCGGGCTGAGCGGCAGGAACTCGCGGATGATCTTCAGAAGCGTCTCCAGGCCCTCGCCGGTCCTGGCCGATACGGGGACGAGCTCGACGCCCGGCCAGAGGGCGGCGCAATCGGCCAGCAGGCCCAGCAGGCGCTCCTTGGGCTTGATCTGGTCGACCTTGTTCAGGGCCACGGCCATGGGCACGCCCAGAGTCCCGAGCTTGGCCGCCATGGGCCTCAGGTCGCGTTCGAGGGCCTTGGCGTTGCCCGCGTACTTGGAGCCGTCGAGGAACAGCACCACGCCGTTGGCCTCCTGCACCGCGCCCCAGGCCGCGTCGACCAGGAAGCGGTTCAGCTTGCCGCGGGCGGCGTGGATGCCGGGCGTGTCCAGGAAGACGATCTGCTCCTCGGCCGTGGTGCGGATGCCGGTGATGCTCGTGCGGGTGGTCTGGGGCTTGGGCGAGACGATGGCGATCTTCTCTCCCAGGACGGCGTTCAGAAAGGTGGATTTCCCGGCGTTGGGGGGCCCGATGAGGGCGATGAAGCCGGCTTTGTATGTGCTTTGCGTCATTTCCATGCGATCTTTGTAAAAGGATATTGCCGGGTTGAAAACCCGTCACGGGGACAAGCACGGGAATGGCGGGAAATACCCCTTGCCCTGCGCTTCGGAATCTGGATATAGGCCCCAAACATTATGGGCAAGGACTTAATCATCGTCGAATCACCCGCCAAAATCAAAACCATCAAGAAGTTTTTGGGCAGCGGTTACGAAGTGGAAGCGTCCGTGGGTCACGTGCGGGATCTCCCGGCCAAGACCCTCGGCGTGGACGAGGAACACGACTTCACGCCGGAGTATCAGATCATCCCCGGCAAGGCCAAGGTCGTCAGCAAGCTCAAATCCGCAGCCAAGGCGGCCGACACGGTCTACCTGGCCCCGGACCCCGACCGCGAGGGCGAGGCCATCGCCTGGCACGTGGCCGAGATCATCAAGGGCTCCAACACCAATCTCAAGCGCATCCAGTTCAACGAGATCACGGCCAAGGCGGTCAAAGAGGCCCTGGCCCACCCGACCGAACTGCGCAAGCCCCTCTTCGACTCCCAGCAGGCCAGACGCATCCTGGACCGGCTCGTGGGCTACAAGATCTCTCCGCTCCTCTGGAAGAAGGTCAAGCGCGGGCTGTCCGCCGGCCGGGTCCAGTCCGTGGCCCTGCGCCTCATCGTGGACCGCGAGCGCGAACGCCAGGCCTTCGTCTCCGAGGAGTACTGGGTCTTCAAGGTCGCGCTGCAGGGTGTCACGCCCCCGCCCTTCGAGGCCGACCTGTGGAAGGTCGACGGCGCCAAACCCGTCATCGGCGACGAGGGCGCGGCCCTGGCCCTGGAAGGGCGCATCGCGGGTCAGCCGTTCCTGGTGGAGGACGTGGTCGAGAAGGAGCGCCAGCGCCAGCCGCGCCCGCCCTTCATCACCTCCACCCTGCAGCAGGACGCCAGCAACAAGCTCGGCTTCAACGCCAAGCGGACCATGTCCGTGGCCCAGCGCCTCTACGAAGGCGTGGAACTGGGCGAGCGCGGCACCACGGCGCTGATCACCTACATGCGTACCGACTCGGTGCGCGTCTCCGACGAGGCCCGCGACGCGGCCCGCGAGTGGATCACGGCCAACCTCGGCCCGGATTTCTACCCCAAGACGGCCAGGGTCTACAAAAGCAAGGGTTCGGCCCAGGACGCCCACGAGGCCATCCGCCCCGTGGACCCGTCACTGACCCCGGACTCCATCAAGAACGCCCTGCCCCCGGAGCAGTACAAGCTCTACCGCCTCATCTGGGAGCGCTTCATGGCCTCGCAGATGGCCTCGGCCCGCTTCTGGGACACGGTCGTGACCGTGGCCAGCGGCCCGGCCCAGTGGCGGGCCAAGGGCGAGCGCCTCATCTTCCCGGGCTTCCTGCGCGTCTGGCCCCAGGTCGAGGACTCGGCCACGGCGACCCTGCCGGGCCTGGAAAAGGGGCAGGAGCTGCGCCTGGACAAGCTGCACAAGGAGCAGAAGTTCACCCAGCCGCCGGCCAGATTCTCCGAAGCGTCCCTGGTGCACCGGCTCGAAGAGCTTGGCATCGGCCGCCCCTCCACCTACGCCGCCATCATCTCGACCCTGACCGAACGCGACTATGTGCGCATGGCCGAAAAGCACTTCGAGCCCACGGACCTGGGCGTCATCGTCTGCGACCTGCTGGTGGAGCATTTCGGACAGCTCATGGACGCCGGTTTCACGGCGCGCATGGAGGAAGGCCTCGACCACGTGGCCGAGGGCGACACGGACTGGGTGGAACTGCTGAAGGATTTCGCCAAGGATTTCTACCCCACCCTGGACAAGGCCCGCGAAACCATGGCCCAGGTCAAGGCCGGCATGGACACGGGCCTCTCGTGCCCGCAGTGCGAGGGCGGACGGCTGGTGGTCAAGTTCGGCAAGAACGGCACGTTTTTGGGGTGCGTCAACTACCCCTCCTGCGCCTTCACCAGCAACTACACGCGCGACGCAGCCGGGCAGATCCAGCTGGTCAAGGAGGAGGCCCCCGAGGAACTGGGCCTGTGCCCCAAATGCAAGACCGGCCGCCTCGTGGTCAAGAAGACCAAGACCGGCGGCCGCTTCGTGGCCTGCTCCAACTACCCCGAATGCCGGCACGCCGAATCGGTGGGCACCGGCGTGGCCTGCCCCCGCGAAGGGTGCGACGGGGAACTGGTGGAGAAAACCAGCCGCCGCGGCAAGCCCTTCTATTCCTGCAGCAAGTACCCCAAATGCGACTACGTCGTGTGGGACTACCCCGTGGCCAAACCGTGCCCCCTCTGCGCGTCCAAGATTCTGGTGCGCAAGGAGTCCAAGGCCAAGGGCCCCCACCTGGCCTGCCCGAAGAAGGATTGCGGCTACTGGGAGAAGATTGAGCAGCCGGCCTAGCCGCGCAGGCAGACCGAGTACTTCTGCAAAAAGCCCGACGGGTTGTAGCTCATCTTGGCCT
Organism: Desulfomicrobium sp.; assembly: GCA_003542385.1. Lineage (GTDB taxonomy): Bacteria > Desulfobacterota > Desulfovibrionia > Desulfovibrionales > Desulfomicrobiaceae > Desulfomicrobium. The sequence continues at coordinate 20,610 of DPKT01000234.1, read as the reverse complement.
TGCGCAGGCCCTCGTCTCCCAGGTCCTGCTCCCTGTTGACGACCTGAAACCCCTGACAGCACCGCTCCAGAAACATCTGGTTGATGGCCTGGTACACTCCCTTGAAATTGGGACACCCCTTTTCGAAATGGATGACGACGCTCGTCTCGTCCAGGGCCTCGGCGATGGTGTAGGCGATCATCTTGTCATCGACCATCAGACCGGCGCCGATGAGGCCGTGCAGGCGCGACCAGTCGTGCATGACCTTGACGATGGCCAGGTTTTCGGCTTCCAGGGTCCGGTCGTTCTCCGTGTTGCGCCACAGAAACCAGTCCGTCTGCAGGGCCAGGGCGCACTCCACGGTCTTCTCGTCCAGCAGCACGAAGCGCGCGTCGTAGTCGCGCAGGAACTGGTTCAGCAGGTTCTTCTTCTTGTGGAACTTGCGTCCCTTGAGCTCGACGAGTTCGGTCACGTCGTAGAGATAGTCCCAATGGTCGCGGCATTCCTCGACCCGGATGCCGGGGATCGTCGTCTCCCAGATGATCTTGAGCTGTTCGGGGATGCGGATGAAGCACGCGTCTCCCGGAAGGGCGTCGCGCAATTTCTCCCAGTCCGCGTTCTTCCAGTCGCCCACCGGAGCCCAGTACAGGGTCTGGGGGAAGGTCTGTCTGATGAGCACATACCCGTCGAGGAAAGCCCACTCCAGGCCGTATTCCCGGCCCCAACCCCACAGGTTGACGAAACTGTAGTCCGACGGCTTCTGGCCGCACAGCGCCAGATGCCGGTTGTATTCTGTCTGCCCCTCCAGGGAGATGGGGCTGAATGTGATGTCCATGAAACCTCGCTGACCAAGATAGGCAACAATTACGGCCGGTTTGACCGGATCAAAAATTCAAGAAATCAAAGCTCTTGCAGTCGAGCCAAAAACAATTATACTTCTGACCCTTGACTGTCAAAGCGTCATCCACCGTTTTTCCGGATAGGCCCATGTCGGATAGCCAGCCCACCTGGAGGCTCAAGACCCCACCGCCCGAGGCGGCCCTCACCCGGGCCGAGCAGGAGCGGCTTGCCCGGCGCCTCGAGGTCAGCCCGTTGCTGGTCCACCTGCTCTCGCTGCGCGGCCTGACATCCGAAGGGGAAATGGACAAATTCCTGAGCCCCGGCCTGCGCTACCTGCACCCCCTGGACCGGTGGCCCGGCATCGAGGCGGGAGCGGAGCTCTTGCGCCAAGCCGTCGAATCGGGGCGGAGGATCGCCGTCTGGGGCGACTACGACGTGGACGGCATCACGGCCACGGCTCTGGTCAAGGACTTCATGGCCGCCCGGGGCATCGACATACTGCACTTCATCCCCGACAGGCTCGATTTCGGCTACGGCCTGCACCTGGAAGGCATTCGGGATCTGGCCGAAAAGGGCGTCGGGCTGCTGCTGACCGTGGACTGCGGCATCGCCAACACCGAAGAGATCCGCGCGGCCCGGGAACTGGGCATGCAGGTCATCGTCACCGACCATCACCTGCCCGGACAGGAACTTCCCGACGCCGACATCATCATCAATCCCAAGCTCGAAGGCTGGCCCTCGCCCAACCTCTCGGGAGTAGGCGTGAGCTTTCTGCTCATGGGCGCCCTGAACCGCATCCTGCCGGGTCCTCCGGCCGACATCCGGGATTTCCTGGATCTTGTCGCTCTCGGCACCGTGGCCGACGTGGTCCCGCTGGACGACCAGAACAGGATCCTGGTCAAGAACGGCCTGCTCCTCATCAAGGAAGGCCGCCGCTTCGGCATCCAGGCCCTCAAGGAAATAAGCGGCATGACGCCGGAGGAGAGCGTCGGCACAGGGGCCATCGGCTTCGCCCTGGCCCCGCGCATCAATGCCGCCGGCCGCATCGGCGACCCGGACCTGGCCGTGCGCCTGCTTCTGGAGAAAAACCGCGACGAGGCCCGCATCATGGCCGAGCAACTCGACCGGCTCAACACCAAGCGCAAGGTCGAGGAGCAGCGCATCCTTGAAGAGGCCATCGCCCAGGCCGAATCCCAGCTCCACCTCCCGGGGCTGGTCCTGCACTCCGAGCACTGGCACTCGGGCATCATCGGCATCGTCGCCTCGCGCATCGTGGAACGCTTCCACCGCCCCTGCCTCATCCTGACCAAGGAAAACGGCATCTTCAAGGGCTCCGGGCGCTCCACCCCCACCTTCGACCTCTATCAGGCCCTGCTGTCCTGCAAACAGTGCCTCTACAAGTTCGGGGGGCATCGTCAGGCCGCGGGACTCAAGCTCGAACCGTTCCAACTGTCCAACCTCAAGGACCTCTTTGCCTGGGCCGTAGAGGAACAGCTCGGGGCGAATCCGGCGCCGCCCGTCCTGGAACTGGACGCCGAACTGCCCTTCTCCGTCATCGACCACACACTGCTCAAGGAGCTGGAACTGCTGCAGCCCTACGGGCAGGGCAACCCGAGACCCATCTTTCTCTCGCCGCCCCTGAACATCCTGCGGCACCGCTTTTTCAGCCAGAAGAAGCACCTGGAGCTCCACCTCTCCGACACCACCGACGGAACGAGCCTCCGCGCCGTCGCCTGGCGCCAGGGCGAACGCTGGCAGGACACGCCGCTTGAGGGCAGGCAGGCCAAGATCGCCTACACCCCCCGCCTGTCAAAGTTCAACGGCCTGATGCAGATCGAACTGGCCGTCCAGGAGATCCTGGCCGTCGAGTGAACTCCCTTTTCTTCGATCCGGAAAAAACGTAGGACATGGAAAAACGGAGGAACGACCTATGAGAGCCATACGGAACCTGGCCATACTCCTCGTGCTGCTCTGCACGGGATGCGCGGCCGTCGTGGTCGGCGGCGCGGCTGCGGTGGGAACATACACCTATGTCGCAGGCCAGTTGAAAAAGACCTACAATGTGAATCTCGACGGCGCATACCAGGCGAGCATCGCCGGCTGCGAATCCCTCGGGCTGCCCGTACTCGAACGCGAAAAACAGCTGAGCCAGGCCACAATCAAGACCCGCGACGCAGACCGCGAGGCATGGATCATCCTCAAGGCTCAGAGCTCGACAACCACGGAGATATCCATCCGGGTGGGGTACCTGGGCGACGAGCAGGCCTCGCGGCGCATTCACGACGCCATCGGCGCCAAGCTGTAACCTGACGGTCCACAGCCTCCCGCTACGCCCATGCGAAACGCATGGCCTTCATGAACGCGGGGCCGAAATCATCCCTCTCCACCAGCGATTCCACCCTGACCAACGGGGGCAACCCGGCGAGCCAACGCCGGGTCCCCTCATCACGCAGGGCCAGCAACGTGCCCGCCAGTGACGTGTTGCCGGCCATGCGGACCCGATCCGCCCAGACCTCGGGCAGGAAGCCCAGGGCAACGAGGTCCTCGGTCTGCGAATGCTCCCCGAGAGCGCCGGCCAGGTAGACCGTCTCCACGTCCCCTTCGGCCAGACCGGCCAGCCCGACCAATGTCCTGAGGCCCACGTTGACGCCGGCCTTGGCCTTGAGAAACTCCTCGATATCCCGCTCCGCCAGGAAAACGTCTCCCTCCAGTCCGAAAACTCTACCCAACGGGTGTTCGCGCACTCGCGTCCCGACCTTGCGCGCAAGGGGCATCGTCCCCTCCCGGAAATGGCCGTCCGTACCGACAAGCCCCAATCGGAGCAGCAGCGCCAGGACGGACATGTAGCCCGTCCCGGAGATGGCCGTCATGTTCGGCGTGTCCCATCGCAACCCGCCGGGAGTGAGTTCCGCCCTGCTCAGGACGCCATCTCCGGCGGGGGCCCCGCAGCACAGCCCCACACCCTCGATGGCCGGCCCCATGGGCACGCTGCAGGCGTAATACCGGTGTTCATCCAGTGCGAGGACGAACTCCCCGTTGGTCCCGAGATCGGCGAGGATATAGGGGTAGCGAGGGCGTTGCGCGGCAATGCAGGCCAGACCGGCGCTTATGTCGGCCCCGATGAACGGCCCCAGCAGCGGCGGGACGTAGGCCGGAGGCAAGCCGGGGTCGAGGCGGACAACTTCCCCTCCCGGCCACGGCAGGCTGTACGGAGCGTAGGCCAGGCCGGCCAGGGGAACGTCAAGCAGGATGGAGACCATGGCGCTGTTCGCGGAAAGGGCCATGGCCGTGGCGCCGCTTGCGCCGACCACGTCCCGCAGCACCCGCAGCACGGATTCCCGGAGGTGGCTACGCCCTTCCGGAGACGACAGGGCGTAGCGCAACCGGGACATGATTTCACTGCCAACTGCCATCTGCGGGTTGAACACGGCGTATTCGGCGCCACGTTCCCCGCCCCGCTGCAGGGCCCATTTGATGCGCGTTGTCCCGACATCCACCGCAAGTCCGTCGGCGCGCTCGGACTTCGGCATGGCCGGCGGCGGGCCCGGGTCCTCTATCCGGCACGGAGATGCCACCGCATGCCGACAGGCCAGGCGCCACCCGGCCGCCACGTCTTCCGCGCCGAGGCGCTGGAAATCTTCCGCGCACGGCATGGGCGGCGAGGCCAGGAAGCGAATCCTGCATTTCCCGCACAACCCGCTACCGCCGCACACAAGTCGACCGCGGCCGACGCCGGCCTCGAACAGCGCGCTCAGAAAGGAGCGGCCCGTCTCGACGTGGACCGATTCGAACTCGCCGGAATTCCGGCTGATTTCAATCGTCAGCACAGGACAAGGCGCCTGCCGTCGCCGCGCAGCCGCTCAACGTCGCCAACGATCGCGGCCAGGTCGCCGTGAGCCTCAAGCCACGCCCGGACCTCCTCGACCAGTTTTGGCGGAACGGCCAGCACCATCCCCCCCGAAGTCTGCGCGTCGAACATGAGATCCACCTTGACCGGGTCAAGGCCCCGGAGCTGCAAAACGGTCCTGTCGCAGTAATGCCTGTTGGCATGGCTGCCGGCCGGCAAAAGCCCGACTGCCCCCAGTTCCGCCGCGCGACCCATGATTGGCACGGCAGCCGTATGGAGACGGACGGTGCAGTCCGAGGCCGTGGCCATCTCCAGCAGGTGCCCTCCCAGCCCGAACCCCGTGACGTCAGTGGCCGCGCGCAGGCCGAAAGAGGCTATGGCTGCGCCCGCGTTCTTGTTCAACCGCGACGCCCACCTGAAGAGCTCGTCCTCGTCGGCTTCGGCGCCGTCCCAACCGGCCTTTACAGCCGTCGCCAGGACTCCGGAACCGATGGGCTTGGTCAGAATCAGGTTGTCGCCGGGCCGAAGCCCGGCATTGGTCGCATAGCGGTCAGGATCGATGATGCCGGACACCGAGAGTCCGTACTTGAGTTCCTTGTCCTGGACGCTGTGACCTCCAACGAGCATTGCGCCGGCCTCCCGTATCTTCGTCAGGCCGCCGCGGAGTATCTCGCGCAACACCGAGATATCCATCGTCGAGGACGGGAAGCAGACGATATTCATGACAGCGTATGCTTCGCCGCCCATGGCATAGACATCCGACAGGGAATTGGCGGCGGCGATCTGTCCGAATCGGAAGGGGTCGTTGACGATGGGCGTGAAGAAATCGAGGGTCTGCACCAAAGCCTTCCCGGGAGGGAATCGGACGACGGCGGCGTCCTCGCTGTTGCCCATCCCCGTCAGAATGCGGTCGTCAAGGCCGACATCCAGCCCACAAAGCGCCTTCTCCAGGTCCCCTGGAGAGAGCTTGGAGGCTCAACCGGCGGCGGAGACCGTCTGTACCAGAGGCGTCTTGTTCACGATTGTGTCCTCACCTGGTTTTCTGCGTTGTTTTTGAGATATTCGATCAATTTCAGGGCAGCCGGAAAGAGCGATCGCCTCGTATTGAACACGACGTAAAACGAGCGATTCATCTGCAGGCCCGGCAAGTCAACGGAGACCAACTGCCCCGATCGAAGTTCAGGAGCGACGGTAATCGCAGAAGTTATGGCTGCGCCCATGCCCGCCGAAAGGCAGCGTGCCATGGCGCCTGCATTGCGGACCATCATGACGGTGCGCAGCGAATTCACGTCGATGGAGAAGCCGGCCAGGCTCGCCGCCATGGCCATTCTCGTGCCGGAACCCTCCTCGCGCATGACCCACGGCAGGCTGCGGAGCAACTCCTCGGCCCCGAGATGCGCATACCGCTCTTTGAGGGCCGGCGTCATGACAAGCATGAGAGAGTCCGTCGCGATGGGCTCGAAATGCAGATCCGGGGCCTCGAAATGCCCGCCGACAACCCCGAGCATGAGCGCGTTGTCTCGCACCCGGCTGACGATGTCCTCGGTGTCGCCGATGTGCAGATCCATGATGACTTCGGGATAGGTCTGCCAGAATCTGGCCAGAAGAGGCGGCAGGATGTAATTGGCCGGAATGGTACTCCCGCCGAGGTTGAGTTTGCCGGTGATGCGGTCCTGAAGCTTCCGGATTTCTGAAATCGCCAGCTCCGAGGCCTCGAAGATGCGCTTGGCGTGCTGATAGAGCACGTCCCCCGCCTTGGTCGGAACGACAGTCCTGCCGATGCGGTCGAACAGCTGGACCTCGAGTTCCTGCTCCAGCGCGGCGACATGCGCGCTGATGGTCGGCTGGGAAAGATAGAGTTCCTTTCCGGCCCGTGAGAAACTGCGGTTTTCATAGACCTTTGAAAACGCTTCGATCTTCCGAATGTCCATAAAGAGCAATCCTTGGCATAGATAAAAGCAATAGATGCAGGCAAAAAATAAGGCAGCGGTGCTGCCTTATTTTTTATCAACTATTCTTCGCTCTTGCCGGCTTCTTCAGCGGTCGCCGATTCGGCCAGACGCGTGAATTCGATCATGGCCATGGGCGCGCTGTCTCCGACACGCGGGATGCCGAACTTGACCACGCGGGTGTAGCCGCCGGGGACATCCTTGAAGCGAGGGCCGATCTCATTGAAGAGCTTCTGCACGCTGTGGTGGCTGCCCAATATCGAGTAAGCCTGACGACGGGCGTGCAGGCTGTCCACGAGGGCCATGGTGACCAACTTGTCGGCCAGGATGCGCAGTTCCTTGGCCTTGGCTTCCGTGGTCCGGATGCGCTCGTGCTCGACCAGGGAACGGGCCATATTCTTCATCAGGGCCTTGCGGTGCTCCCACGTGCGCCCCAGTTTTCGACCAGAGTTTCTATGCCTCATCTTCTTCGTTCCTCTTTAACCAATCCTGGTACAATTCATCGAAATTATCGACTCTGATGCCAAAATCCAGTCCCATGCTCTCCAGCACCCGGCGGATGTCCTCAAGGGACTTCCGGCCGAAGTTCTTGGTCTTGAGCAGGTCAGCCTCGGTCTTCTGAACCAGTTCGCCGACAATGTGGATACCGGCGCTCTTGAGGCAGTTGCTGGCCCGTACGGGCAGCTCCAGGTCCTCGATGTTCTTGAAGAGATTCTCGTTGATCTTGTCCTGAGGCTTGGTCTTGGCCTTCTCGATGTCGGCCGACCCTTCGTCGAAATTGATGAAGACGGTCAGCTGTTCCTTCAGAATCTTGGCGCTGTAGGCGAGTGCGTCGTCAGGCGTGATGGAGCCGTCCGTCCACACTTCCATGATCAGCTTGTCGTAGTTGGTCATCTGACCGACACGCGCCTGCTCCACTGCATACGCAACCTTGCGGATGGGGGAGAAGCTCGAGTCAAGAGTGATCACGCCGATTTCGTTGTCCAGATCCTCGTGCATTTCGGCGGGCACGTAGCCCTTGCCCATGCGAATCTCCAGGTCCATGACGAGGTCGATATCCTCGGACAGGGTGGCGATGTGCAGTTCCGGGTTGAGGATTCTGATATGCTGGTTCTCTACAATGGCCGAAGCCTTGACCTCGCCCTTGGCGTTGGCGATGAGCTGAACCCGCTGAGGTTCAGGCGTGTTCATGGCCACGCGCAGCTGCTTGAGGTTGAGGACGATGTCCGTGACATCTTCGTTGACGCCCGGGATGGTCGTGAATTCATGCTGAATGCCCTGAATCTTGACCGACACGGGCGCAGCGCCCTGCAACGAGGACAGCAGGACCCGACGCAACGCATTACCGATGGTGGTCCCGAACCCCCGTTCAAGGGGTTCGCAGACGAACCGCCCATACATGGCGTCGCTCTTCGAATCCTTTTCCAGCTGTTCGGGCCTGACAAGCTCTGCCCAATTCCGGACGTAAACCTTTTTGTCTCCGCTATACGTAGAACTCATGTTTACCGCCTGCTATTTGGAGTAGAGTTCAACAATCAACTGCTCCGTCATCGGGAAGGTGATATCTTCTCTGGTCGGGAAAGCCTTGACGGAACCCTTCAGGGCAGGAGCATCGATCTCGAGCCAAGCAGGCACGCCACGACGGGCGACGACTTCCAAAGCTTCGTTGATGACGAGATTCTTCTTGGTGCGGTCACGCACTTCAAGAACGTCGCCCGGCTTCATCTGAATCGAGGGCACGCTGACGCGACGGCCGTTCAGGAGGAAAATCCCGTGGCGGACCATCTGGCGTGCCTGGCTGCGCGAATTGGCGAAGCCGAGCTTGTACGCAACGTTGTCGATACGCGTCTCAAGCAGTGCCAGCAGGTTCGTGCCGGTGACGCCCTTGCGGCGCTCGGCCTCCTCGAAGTAGCGGCGGAACTGCCCTTCGAGAATGCCGTACATCTTTCTCACCTTCTGCTTTTCGCGCAACTGGAGAGCGTAATCACTGGGTTTCTTGCGTGCCTTGCCGTGATCGCCGGGCGCATAGGCGCGACGCTCGAAAGCACACTTATCCGTATAACATCTGTCGCCTTTCAGAAAAAGCTTTCCGCCTTCTCTGCGGCAAATCCTGCATTTTGGGCCTGTATATCTAGCCAAGGTAAATTCCCCCTATACTCTACGACGTTTGGGCGGACGACAGCCATTGTGCGGAATCGGCGTGACGTCGCGGATGAAGGCGACACGCAGGCCGACGGCGTTGATGGCGCGCATGGCGGACTCGCGTCCGGAACCGGGTCCCTTCACCAGGATGCCGACGGTGCGCATGCCGCAGTCCATGGCCTTACGGGCAGCGGTCTCCGCAGCCTTCTGAGCCGCGAAGGGAGTGTTCTTGCGGGAACCCTTGAACCCGGAGGCGCCGGAGCTCGCCCAGCTGATCACGTTCCCGGTAGGATCGGTGAACGTGATGATCGTATTATTGAACGTGCTGTTCACATGAGCGATACCCGTGGGGATATTTCTCTTTTCCTTTTTCTTGATGACTCTCTGAGGTCTTGCCATTTGTCTGTCTCCACCCAGTTACTTTTTCTTCTTACCAACGATGGCTCTGCGTGGACCCTTGCGTGTGCGCGCGTTGGTGTGCGTGCGCTGTCCGCGACAAGGCAAGCCGCGACGATGTCTCAGGCCTCTGTAGCAACCGATGTCCATGAGGCGCTTGATATTGGCAACGACTTCACGACGCAGATCACCCTCGACCTTGTAATTGGCTTCGAGCTCTTTGCGCAGGTTGTTGACGTCGTCGGCAGTGAGGTCATCACTGTTCTTAGTCCAATCAATGCCCGTAGAATCAAGGATTTTGAGAGCTGTAGCCCGGCCGATCCCGTAAATATATGTCAATGCAATATCGAGCCTTTTATTTCTCGGCAAATCTACACCAACTAATCTTGCCACAATATCCCCCTATCCTTAACCCTGTCTCTGTTTATGCCGCGTATTGTCGCAGATCACACGAAGCACGCCTTTGCGCTTGATGATCTTGCATTTTGGACAAATCTTGCGAACTGAAGGTCTAACTTTCATTGAATCCCCCGAAGCTTTTCAATTGGATCCCAGCCGGTTCACAACTGGCTGAGAATGATCGGTCCGTCCTTGGTAATCGCCACAGAATGTTCAAAATGAGCTGACAGGCTTCTATCTTTGGTTACAGCAGTCCATCCGTCGGAGAGGATTTCGACCTGATCGGACCCCATGGCAACCATTGGCTCAATGGCGAGAACCATACCCGGCTTCAAAGGCAGTCTCGAGCTGTCCCGCGGCACGAAATTGGGGATTTCCGGCTTCTCATGAAGCATCCGGCCAATTCCATGCCCGACGAACCGCTTGACAACGGAGTACCCTTGAGCTTCGACACATTCCTGTACAGCCCGTGAAATATCGTAAAGGTCGTTTCCTGGCTTGGCCTGGTCGATCCCCCTATACAGGGACTCCCGGGTGACTTCCAGCAAACGGGCCGCGCCCTCACTGATATTTCCTACAGGAAAGGTCCTTGCGGTATCACCGTAAAAACCCTGATACTTAACACCAAAATCTATGGACAGAATGTCTCCGTCCCGTAAAGGCGTCTTGGTGGGAAACCCGTGCACGACCACTTCGTTGAGCGAGCAGCAAAGCGCGTACGGAAAACCAAGATACCCCTTGAACGCCGGAACAACCCCGTACTGAGCGCAAAGGTCGTTCGCCTTTTCCTCAAGGTCCCAGGATGAAACTCCGGGGGCCACCATCTTCCCGAGTTCGTCGAGAATCAGAGCGCCTATGCGGTTGGCCTCCCGGAGTAGAGCAATCTCCTGATCGTTTTTCAGGAAGATGCCTCTGTGCTTTTTCAACCCTGTCTGCCCTTGATCTTTGCCTTGGCCAGAAGGCCGTCATACCGCCCCGAAATGAGGTGGGACTGGACCTGGGCCATGGTGTCCATGGCGACGCCGACGACGATGAGCAGGGATGTGCCGCCGTAGTAGAAGGGCACATTGAACTGCTTCATGAGCACCATGGGCAAAACGCAGACGGTGGAGATATACAAAGCGCCCCACAAAGTCAAACGCGTCAGAACCTTGTCAATATACTCGTTCGTCTTGAAACCGGGCCGGATACCGGGAACGAAAGCCCCTTGTTTCTTGAGGTTTTCGGAGATTTCCTTGGGGTCGAAGACGATTGCGGTATAGAAGAAGCAAAAAAAGACTATAAAGCCGACAAAACAAACGTTGTAGAGCAGCGAATCGGGCCTGAAATAATCAGACATGCGGTTCAGGAACTCGACGTTGGAAAAGTTGGCGATCGTCGCAGGGAACATCAGAATCGAAGAGGCGAAGATCGGCGGAATGACACCGGCCGTGTTGATGCGCAAAGGAAGATGACTCGTCTGGCCGCCATACATTTTACGCCCGACCATCCGCTTGGCGTAATGGATGGGGATTCTGCGCTGCGCACGTTCCATGAACGTGATGCCGACGAGCACCCCAGCCATGACGATCAGAACGAGCAGTACGGTGAACAGCGACACGTCGCCCGCCGTGAAAAGACGGAACGACTTGCCAATGCCGCTGGGAAGGCCAGCGATGATGCCGGCGCAGATGATCAGGCTGATGCCGTTGCCGATCCCCTTCTCCGTGATCTTCTCTCCAAGCCACATGATGAATATCGTCCCGGCCGTGAGGGTCAGAACCGTGATGAGACGGAATCCCCAGCCCGGCATGTACACAATGGCCGCCCCGGTGGGGCTGGTCATGCTTTCCACGCCGATGGCGATTCCGAGCCCTTGAATGACGGAAATGAGAACAGTGCCGTATCTGGTGTACTGGGTGATCTTCTTCCGTCCGGCAGCTCCTTCCTCCTTGCTCAGTCTCTTCAGGTCGGGACTGACGACGGTCAGGAGCTGCAGGATGATGGAAGCGGAGATGTACGGCATGATGCCCAAGGCGAAAATCGACAGATTCATAAGGCCGCCGCCCGAGAACATGTCAAAGAGGCCGAAGAGCGTGTTCTGGGCGTTGGCAAAGAAATCCGCCAGGGCATTACCGTCAACACCGGGTATTGGCAGATGCACACCAACACGGTAAACGGCCAGAAGAAGAAAAGTCCAGATGAACTTGCTTTTCAACTCCGACGTGCCAGTGTTTGCGCCTTTGGATATACTCACAATAGTTATCCTTCGATGGAGATTGCTTCACCACCAGCGGCAGTGATCTTCTCGACGGCCTGCTTGCTGAACTTGTGTGCAGTGATCTTCAGCGCCTTGCCGGCCTCACCGTCGCCGAGAATCTTGACGGGCATGTTGCGGTCGACAAGACCGGCAGCATACAGATCCTCGATGGTCACCTCGCTCTTGTCGGCGAAGGCGGCATATACGGTGGACAGGTTCAGGCCCTGGTACACGACACGGAAGGGGTTCTTGAACCCGCGCTTGGGCAGTCGACGGTAAAGGGGCATCTGGCCGCCTTCGAACCGCGGAGCCACGCCGCCGCCGGCTCGGGCGTTCTGACCCTTGTGGCCCTTGCCGGAGGTGCCGCCCTGACCGGACGCAGTGCCGCGGCCAATTCTCTTCACCTTGGCGCGTTCCTCGGGAAACGGATAGAGTTCGTGCAGGTTCATTATTGAATAACCTCGACAAGATGCTTGACTTTATTGATCATCCCGCGAACGCACTCGTTGTCGGGAAGCGTACGGACCTGGTTGAGCTTGGTGAAACCGAGAGCCTTCACGGTCCGCTTCTGGGCGGGATTCTGCGTGATCAGACTCTTTGTCAGTTTAATCGTGATCATAACTCCACCTATTTTCTCTTGATGGAGAGGGACTTGCCCCTCATCCGTCCGACGTGTTCGGCGCTGCGAAGGGAGCGCAATCCGGCGAAAGTGGCGCGAAGAACATTGTGCGGATTGTTCGTGCCAATGGCCTTGGTCAGGATGTCATGGACGCCGACGGCCTCCATGACGGCACGGACCGGTCCGCCGGCGATGATGCCGGTACCGGCGGAAGCGGGCTTGAGCAGAACCTGTCCTGCGCCGAAATTCCCGACGATCTCGTAAGGAATGGTGCCATCGAGGAGTTCGACCTTCTGCATGCTCTTGCGGGCCCGGTCGGTAGCTTTCTTGATGGCGTCCGGCACCTGGTTGGCCTTGCCCAGGCCGAACCCAACGGTACCCTTGCCATCGCCGACGACGACCAGAGCGCTGAAGCTGAATCGGCGGCCACCCTTCACAACTTTGGCGACGCGATTGAGATAGACTATTTTCTCAATGAGTTCAAATTCGTTCTGTTGCATGGATGTCCTCTATTAAAAATTTAAGCCGCCTTCTCTGGCTCCATCGGCAACGGCCTTGATCCGGCCATGGTACACGAAGCCGTTGCGATCAAAGACCACGGAAGTGATGCTCTTCTTGATCGCCTCCTCGGCAACTTTCTTTCCCACCAACTTCGCGTTCTCGACAGTCAGGCGAGTGTTGTCGCCTTCCAGGCTCAGCGTGGAAGCCGAAGCCAGGGTCGCGCCGGCAAGATCGTCGATGATCTGGGCGTAAATGTGCTTGTTCGACCGGTAAACAACCAGACGCGGACGTTCGGGAGATCCATTGACCTTTTTGCGAATCCGAGTCTTGCGGTTCTTACGGGCTTCTTCACGTGATAATTTCATGGCGTATCCTATTTCTTGCCGCCGGATTTGCCGGCCTTGCGACGGATAGTCTCATCAGAGTACTTAATGCCCTTGCCCTTGTACGGTTCCGGCGGACGCACGCGGCGGATCTGGGCCGCCACTTCGCCGACGACCTGCTTGTCGCATCCGGAAATGGTGATCTTGGTGTTCTCCACCTTGGCCTGTACGCCGGCGGGAAGCACGAAGTTGACCGGATGCGAGTAGCCGACATTAAGAACGACCGTGTTGCCCTGCACGTTGACCTTGTAGCCGACGCCAATGACTTCAAGAGTCTTCTCGAAGCCCTTGGTCACGCCGGTGACGGCGTTGGCAAGCAGGGTTCTGCGCAGCCCGTGCTGTTGACGGGCGATGCGGGTGTCTTCCGCAGGGGTCACGAAAATCGTGTTGTCTTCGACCTTAACTTCAATGGCGGGGTGCGTGGCCAGTGAAAGAGCGCCCTTGGGCCCCTTCACTTCAATCACGCCCTCCGCGATTTTGAAATCAACACCGCTGGGGATGCTGATGGGCTGTTTACCTACACGAGACATAGCGATCTCCTACCAAATCTCACAAAGAAGTTCGCCGCCAACGCCGATTTCGGCAGCCTTTTTGCCTTCAAGGATGCCCTTGGAGGTCGACAAGATGCAGATGCCGAGGCCGTTCTGTACAGAAGGAATCGACTTCGCACCGACATAAATTCGGCGGCCGGGCTTGCTGATTCTCTTCAGACCAGCGACGACGGGCTTGTTCTCGTGGTATTTCAGATCGACCAGGAGAGCTTCGTTCTCCTTGGCATACCCGTTGATATAGCCTTCTTCGTTCAATATTTTAAGCAGCGCCTCGCGAGTGCGACTGGGCGGAACGGAGACACTGGAATGCATCGCCTTGTATGCATTACGAATTCGAGTCAACAAATCTGCAATAGGATCTATGACAGACATGAGCGTACCTCATTTACCAACTAGATTTTCTTACGCCTGGCAATTCACCGGCAAGGGCCATATTCCTGAAGCAGATTCTGCAAATGCCAAACTTGCGCATAAAGGCCCTGGGACGGCCGCAAATAGGACACCTGTTGTACTGGCGTGTGGAAAATTTGGGCTTCCGCTGCGCCTTGACCATGAGTGATGTGCGAGTCAAGTTACACTCCTCCTTACTTCTTGAAGGGCATTCCAAGAAGCTTCAACAGCGTCTTGCCTTCTTTGTCAGTCTGGGCAGTAGTTACGACAGTAATATTCATACCCACAGGCTTCTCGATCTTGTCCATTTCGATTTCAGGGAAGATCGTATGTTCCTTGATGCCAAGGGTATAATTTCCACGTCCATCAAAGCCTCTGTCCGGAACACCACGGAAGTCGCGGACTCTGGGAAGGGCGATGACAATGAGCTTTTCCAGGAAAGCCCACATTGCGTCTCCGCGAAGCGATACACGGCAGCCTACAGGCATTCCTTCGCGCAGCTTGAAGGCGGCGATGGATTTCTTTGCCCGCGTTACAACAGCCCGCTGACCAGCAATCAGAGACAAATCGCGTACAGAATCCTGAATGATTTTGTTATTCTGGCTACCCTCGCCCAGTCCCATGTTCAATGAGACACACTTGATCGAAGGAATCTGCATCACAGACTTGTAATTGAATTCCTTCGCGAGTTCGGGAGCGACTTTATCTTTGTAGATCTTTTCGAAACTACTCATTGCTGCACCTTAGCTGATCGTTTCATTGCATTTTTTGCAATAACGAACTTTCTTGTTATCGTCGGTAATCTTATAGCCGAGACGAGTCGGCTTGGAGCAGGCGTTGCAAATCACCTGAACATTGGAAATATCCAGGGGCATTTCCTTCTCGACAATCCCACCGGGCTGGTTGTTGTAGGGATTGGGCTTGGTGTGTTTCTTCACCATGTTAGCCTTCTCGACAATAACCTGCTTCTTGCTGCGCAGAATTTTGACAACCTTGCCGATCTTGCCCTTGTCTTTGCCAGCAAGGATCATGACGTTGTCGTCTTTGTGAATTTTCCAGACCTTGGTAGACATAACTTACAACACCTCGGGGGCTAAAGATACGATCTTCATAAAGTTCTTTGCCCGCAATTCACGCGCAACAGGTCCAAAAATACGAGTGCCCATGGGCTCAAGGTTCTTATTCAGCAGTACTGCCGAATTGTTGTCGAAGCGGATGAAGGTTCCATCGGGACGGCCGATCTCCTTTGTTGTTCTGACAACTACTGCCTGGAGAACATCGCCCTTCTTGACCTTGCCATGAGGGATGGCTTCTTTGACGGAGACCATGATAATGTCGCCGACACGAGCGTACCGCCTCTTGCTACCGCCTAGCACCTTGATGCAGGCAACCTTTTTGGCTCCGGAATTGTCTGCGACATCCAAAGTCGTCTGCATTTGAATCATTTTACAATCCCCTACAAAGCTCTTTCAATGATTTTGACCAGATGCCAATTCTTCCGCGCGCTCAGGGGGCGGTGCTCGACGATCTGAACCTTATCCCCAATGTGACATTCATTGTTGGGGTCATGAGCCATGAATTTCTTTCTGCGGCGGATATATTTTTTAAGAACAGGATGTTTGACCAGAGTCTCGACACGGACGACTATAGTCTTGTCGTTCTTATCGCTCACTACGAAGCCAACAAGAGTTCTCTTGTTTGATGTCTTTCCGCTGTTACTCATCACCTGTCTCCATGTCCTTCGCTTTCATAATCGTCAAAATCCGAGCAATGGATTTCTTAACAAGCGGTATTCTCTGACTATTTTCAAGCTGCGCCGTTGCGTGCTGAAAACGAAGATTCATCAATTCCTTGCGAAATTCACCAAGCTTTTCCTGGAGTTTCACAGAATCCAATTCACGTAACTGTTGAGCATTCATCCTGTCTTACTCCTTTTCGACTATGAGAGTCTTGATAGGCAGCTTGTAGGCAGCTCTCTGCAATGCTTCTTTAGCCAGCTCAACATCCACGCCTTTGATTTCGTATATGATGCGACCTCTCTGGACAGGAGCGCACCAGCCAACGGGAGAACCCTTACCTTTACCCTGACGTACTTCCAGGGGCTTGGCAGTGATCGTCTTGTCGGGGAAGATTCGAATGAAGACCTTTCCGCCTCTTTTGATATGTCGCATCATCGCGATACGGGCGGCTTCGATCTGCTGGCTCGTGATCTTTCCACACTCCATGGCCTTCAAACCGATATCACCAAAAGCAACCGTGGTCGCACGCTGCGCCAAGCCGCGTATACGACCCTTCTGCTGCTTCCTAAATTTTACTTTCTTGGGACTCAGCATCAGTTATCCACCTCGCTCAGGATCTCTCCCTTGAACACCCACACCTTGATGCCAATGACGCCGTACGTGGTCTTGGCCAGCGCAACGCCGTAATCGATGTCGGCACGAAGGGTATGCAAAGGCACCCTGCCTTCTCTCGCCCACTCGGTGCGGGCAATTTCCGCACCACCCAGACGACCGCCGCACTGCACCTTGATGCCCTGGGCGCCGAACTTCTGGGCCATGCCCAGAGTTTTCTTGATGGCGCGGCGGAAAGCCACGCGACGCTCAAGCTGCTGGGCAATGGACTCGGCGACGAGTTGGGCGTCGGTTTCGGGGCGGCGGATTTCATTGACTTCGATCACGAACTCGCGACCGAACTTGCCCTTTAGCTCAGCCCGCAGCTTTTCAATTTCAACGCCTTTCCGTCCGATAACAATACCGGGGCGCGCAGTGAAAAGAATCAAACGAACCTTGTCGGCAGCTCTCTCGATTTCGATCTTCGAAATGCCGGCGTGAAAAAGTTTTTCCTTCACATATTTCCGAAGCTTGCTGTCCTCGAAAACATACTCGGCATACTTCTTGTCGCTGAACCAACGGGACTTCCAGTTTTTGTTGTACCCTAAACGGAATCCGTAAGGATGAACTTTATGACCCAAAGCACTGCCCTCCTAGAGTTCATCGACAACCACAGTGATGTGGCTGGTGCGCTTGATAATTCTGTAAGCCCGGCCCATCGCTCTCGACTGAATACGTTTCCAGCTCGGGCCGCCGTCGATGCGAACTTCCTTGACATAGAGGTTGTCGACGTTCAGCTTGTAGTTGTGCTCGGCATCGGCAATCGCAGTCGTCAGGACCTTCTCGATCAGACGGGCAGCTTTCTTCGGGGTGAATTTCAGGACATTCAACGCATCCTCGACAGGCTTGCCGGTCACGTTACGTGCGACCAACCTGGCTTTCTGCGGAGAAACGCGTATAAACTTGGCAACCGATCTTGCTTCCATGTGAAACTTCCTGCCTATTTCTTCTTCTTATCAGCAGCGTGGCCAAAATATGTCCGGGTGGGTGCGAATTCACCAAGTTTGTGGCCGACCATGTTTTCGGACACAAACACCGGGATAAACTTCTTACCGTTATGCACAGCAAAGGTAAGACCGACCATCTCGGGAATAATCGTGGACCGGCGGGACCAGGTCTTGATCACCTGACGGCTTCTTTCAGCGTTGGACTTCTCCACCTTTGCGAGCAGGTGGCCGTCCACAAAGGGGCCTTTTTTCAGAGACCTTGGCATATCAACTCCTACTTAGTTCCGCGGCGTTTGACGATAAGCTTGGAAGAACTCTTCTTGGGCGAACGGGTCTTGTAACCCTTCGTGGGCTTGCCCCAAGGAGTCACGGGGTGACGTCCGCCGGAGCTTCTGCCTTCGCCGCCGCCAAGCGGATGGTCGACGGGGTTCATGGCCACGCCACGAACCTTCGGCCGCTTGCCAAGCCATCTGTTGCGGCCGGCCTTGCCGATGGACACGTTCTCGTGCTCGATATTGCCGACCTGACCGACAGTCGCCGTATTCACGGCCAGGACCTTGCGGACTTCACCGGAAGGCAGTCTCAACAAGACATACTTGTCTTCCTTGGCGATGACCTGCGCGTAGGAACCGGCGGAACGGACGAGCTGACCGCCGCGGCCCGGGTAAAGCTCCACGTTGTGCACGAGGGTGCCCAGGGGGATTCTGGCCAAAGGCAGGGCGTTGCCGGGCTTGATATCGGCCTTTTCACCGGCCAGGACCTGGTCGCCGACATTGATGCCAACGGGACAGATGATGTAGCGCTTGTCGCCATCGGCGTAATGCAGCAGGGCGATGCGGGCGCTTCTGTTCGGATCGTATTCGATGGTGGCAACCTTGGCGGGAATGTCCAGCTTGTTCCGCTTGAAATCGATCAGACGGTACAGGGACTTGTTTCCACCGCCGCGACGACGCATGGTCACGCGGCCAAAATGGTTGCGACCGCTCTTCTTGGTCAAACCCTTGGTCAGGGACTTCTCGGGGGTCGAACGGGTGATCTCATCATAGGTGAGCATCGTCATCGACCGGCGTCCGGCAGATGTGGGTTTAAGCTTGCGAATTGCCATGGTTATACCCCTTCAAAGAAATCGATCTTTTCGCCGGCAGCGAGAGAGACGTAAGCTTTCTTGAAACCGCTCATTTTGCCGACCGCGCGACCGAACTTCTTCCTGGTCCGCGGACGGTAATTGACGATGTTCACCGCAGTGACCTTCACGTTGAAGACATCTTCAACGGCCCGCTGAACGTCGATCTTGTTCGCGGCAGTATGCACATAAAAAGCAACCTGATTGCCAAGCTCCTTGAGGCCAGTCGATTTCTCAGAAATCAGCGGCCTGAGTAATACTTGCGTGCTTTCCATTATTTCAACCTCTCCTGCAACACGGCGACTGCGCCCTGGTCCAGGACCATCTGAGGATACTTGAGGATTTCGTAGACGTTGACCGATTGCGGATCCAACACGAGAAAACCAGGAACGTTCCTGGCCGAAAGAGCAAGGTTGGTATCTTTTTCAGCTACAACAATCAAGGCTTTTTTCAGACCCAGCGTGTCCTTGCAGGCCACGAACTTCTTGGTCTTGATCTCGTCGAACTGCAGCTTGTCGACCACGAGCAGGTTCTCGGAGGTAAAACGGGAAGACAGCGCCATCTTCAGGGCGAGCTTGCGAACCGCCTTGTTGATCTTGAAGCTGTAGTCCCGGGCCACCGGCCCGTGCACGATGGCACCGCTGCGCCACAAGGGAGAGCGGCTGGAACCGGCGCGAGCCCGGCCAGTGCCCTTCTGCCGCCACGGCTTCTTGCCGCCGCCGCTGACCAGGCCTCGGGTCTTCACGCCGACGGTGCCGGAGCGAAGCTTGGCCAGGTGGGACCGAACGGCCAAATGCAGCACTTCGGGCTTCACCTCGACCTGGAAGATATCGTCAGCCAAGGAAATCTCGCCGACTTCCTTTCTGTTCTGATCATAAACTTTCGCGTTTGCCATTATCTTCACCCCTTTACTTCAACTTGCTGAGGATGATGATCCCCTGCTTGGGTCCCGGAACCTGGCCGCGAACAAGCACGACATTGTCTTCCGGACGAACGTCCACGATCTCGATGTTGAGGATCGTCGCCGTCTTGTTGCCAAGCTGGCCCGGAAGCTTCTTGCCCTTGAAAACCTTGCTCGGCCAGGCGCACTGACCGATGGAGCCGGGCTTTCTGTGGACCTGCTCATGTCCATGGGTGGCAGGCGCTCCGGCGAAGTTCCAGCGGCGGATGACGCCGGCGAAACCACGGCCCTTGGAGGTGCCGGTGACACGAATCTTTTCACCAGGAGCAAACATTTCGACAGTCAGCTTCTGTCCGATTTCATATTCGTTGACGCCATCGAGACGGATTTCCTTCAGCATTTTGTAAAAGCCACAATTTGCCTTTTGCTGATGGCCCTGCTCGGGTTTGGTCAGTCGATGCGCAGCGACTTCTTCGAAACCGACCTGCAAAGCAGTGTAACCGTCTCTCTCACTGACCTTTTTATCGATAATTGGACACGGGCCGGCCTGGATGACAGTCACGGGAATGACATTCCCGTCAGAATTATAAATTCTGGTCATGCCGATTTTGCGTCCAACAAGTCCCAAAGTCTTTTTCATGATCGCCTCTCGTTATCCCTACAGCTTGATTTCTACATCAACGCCAGCGGGAAGATTCAGCTTGCCCAGAGCATCAACCGTCTGTTGGGTGGGTTCAAGGATGTCCAAAAGACGCTTATGAACACGCATTTCGAACTGTTCCCGGGACTTCTTATCCACATGCACGGACTTCTGAATCGTCTGCTTGTGAATGCGAGTCGGCAGCGGGATCGGGCCGGCAATGGAGGCGCCGGTGTTACGCGCGGAATCGACAATCTCGGCGACAGCCTTGTCCAGGATGCGGTAGTCGTACGCTCTCAACTTGATGCGGATTTTGTCACTATTCATGATGCCTTTGCCCCATTACTCGACAATTTCGGAAACAACGCCGGCGC
>DPKT01000328.1 GCA_003542385.1 Desulfomicrobium sp. | reverse complement strand
GGGTGCCGTGGGCGACGGGGCCGGGGCGGCCGACGCCATGTACAAGGGCAAGACCCACAACGTGGCCTGGGACGCCGCGACCCTCGAGGACGGCAGCCCCTGCGCCGACTGCAAGTATTACCTCTTCGTGAAGAACATCAAGACGGGCGCCCAGATCCAGGTGGGAGACGTGGCCGGCCTTTCGGCCACGCTGATCCTGCCGGCCGAGGGACGCTACCGCCCCGGCGTGCAGGCCTACCGGATCGTCGCGCCCGAGGTCCCGGGAGAGGAACAGGCCCCGCCGGACGTCAGCTCGATCTCCTGGGCCGACAACCCCGAGGTCTGCGCGGGCGGTCAGACCTTCTGGTTTCGCTGGTTCCAGCAGCCGCTGGCGCCACGGGGGCTCCGGAAATAGGTTCGGCGGCTGGCCGAAGGGTTTCGGGAAAAAACGAAAATAGAACCATCAAAGCAAGGAGGACCTGAACATGGCGGACGAGAAGGACAAAGCGGCGGAGAAGACGGCGGGGAAAGGAACGGACAAACTCATCCTGGAGGCCTGCGACGCCTACGGGATCGAATGGCAGTACGTGATGGCCAGCGCGATCGATCCGGCAACGGGCGAGGCCATTCTCGTCACGTTCGGCGGCAAGAAGGTGCGCTACAAGAAGGGCCAGCAGGTCCAGAAGCTGGGCGCCGTCGAGATCACGGGCGTCAACCCGGACGCGAAGAAGCGCAAGCCGATCACGGGGGCGGCGAAGAAGTAAACCCCCTCACCCCAACCCTCTCCCGCCAGGGGAGAGGGAGACTGAACGGAACGAGGAGAAAGAGCCATGAAGGGCAATGACAAAGACAAGAGGGCGGCGGCCGACGTAAGCCTCGACCAGGTGCGGGACATGATCTGGGAGGCCCTCCAGGAGCGCGACAAGGACGCCTATGTCTCCGAGGTCTACCCCTCGTACATCGTCGCCAGCAAGGACGGGCAGTATTTTCGCCTCGCCTGGTCGATGATGGACGGCAAGGTGACGCTGGGCGAGGAGATGACCCCGGTGGAGCGCGTCTGGGTCGAGGTGCGCAGCGCGCAGGCCGAGCCCGAAGAGGGCGTGGACCTGCTCATGCGGCTGGGTTCCGCACGGGACCCCGAGGGCATGTCCTGGGAGGTGCTCATCGCCGAGCCGGGATTCACCCGGAACGGCTGGTACCTGCCGGAGACCGTTCTGCGCGGATCGGCGGGGCTTTTCGAGAACGTGGACGTCAACCTCTTCGAGCTTCCCCAGGGGGTCACCCACGTGCCCGCCGAGATCTTCGACATCAAGTCCTTCCTGGTCAAGAACAAATGCGGCTGGATCGACGGGGTGCGATACGCGGCCGGCGAGGGACTGAAGGGCACCCTCCATTTTCTGGAAGAGTCGAAGTGGCTGGGGAAGAACCTGCTGGCGGCTCAGCAATCCGGCCGGAGCATCTACGGGCTTTCCTACGACTGCGCGGTGCGGGCCGCCCAGGACACGGTCGCCGGGAAGAGCGTGATGGTCATGTCGGAGATCAAGAAGGCCGACAGCGTCGACATCGTTTCGAGACCCGCCGCGGGCGGGAAATTTCTGCGGGCTGTGGCGTCCGTGCCGGCCCATACAAACCACGAGGAGGCAGCAATGAAAGAGAAGCTCTGGAAGATCATTTCGGAGAAGCGGCCGGACCTCCTGCAGGGGAAGACCCTCGAGGGTACCCCCGATGCGGAGGTGGAAACCCTGGCCCGCATGGCAATGGACCCCAACCCCCCGGCCACGCCGCCCAGCGACGAGGTGAAGATCCTGCGCTGCGAGATGGCCGTGAAGGATGCCCTGGCGGAGAGCGGGCTTCCGGACCTCTCGCGGGAGCGGATCCGCAAACAGTTCGCGGGGCGCGTCTTCGAGACGGAGGAGCTGACGCGCGCGATCGCCGACGAGAAAGATTACCTCGCCAAGATCGCGGCCCCCGCCGCCCCCGCCCCGATCCCCGGCTCGGGCATCTCGGCCGGCATCGACAGCTTCGATAAGGCCACGATGGCCGTCGACCGGATGTTCGGCCTGACGCGGGACAACGTCGTCGCCCTCTCCCGCATGGACCGCCTGGACCACAGGCCCGTCTTCGAGGACCTGCGGGCCGTGGCCGACTTCGGCGGCTACGACGCCGTGCCCGCTTTTGCCGGGCTGCGCGAGGCCTACGTGTTCTTCACGGGCGATAGCGAGGTGCGGGGCATCCTGAACCGCCGCGCCATCCCGAAGGATATCCTGTCGCGGATGGACATCGACTCGGCCACGTTCACGTATGTGCTGGGCAACACGCTGAACCGCCGCCTGGTCAAGGAGTACATGGAGGCCGACTTCGGCGAGGCCCTGCTCATTTCCGTGCGCAAGGCCGTCAAGGACTTCCGGACCCAGGAAGCGGTGCTGGTGGGCGGGTTCCCCGACATCGCGACGGTCGACCCGGAAGCGGCCGATTACGCGGAGATCGCGGGCGTGACCGACGAGGAATCCAGCTACACGGTCGGCCAGAAGGGCAACCTGCTGACGATCACCCGCAAGGCGATCATCAACGACGACATCTCCGTCGTCCAGCGCCTGGTGACGAAACTCGGGCGCGCCACCCGCCGCACGCACGCCAAGTACGTCTGGGCCTTCTTCACCGGCAACGCCAACTGCTCCGACGGGACGGCCTGGTTCACGGGCGGGCATGGCAACCTCGGGGCCACGGCCCTCTCGCACGCCACGGCCCTCGTCGCCTACAAGGCCCTGGCCAACATGACGGAGAAGGACTCCGGAGAGCCCCTGGGGCTGCTCGATGGCTTCAACGTGAAGCCCGTGCTGGTCACCCCGGTGGCCCTTTTCGACACGGGCGAGAAGATCGCCACGGAGGACTTCTACTACACCGCCAACGACCTGACCACGAAGCTCCCCAACCCCCTCAAGGGCAAGGTGATCGCGAAGATGATCTCGCTGCTCACCGACGCTACGGACTGGGGCCTGCTGCTTCCGCCCGAGGTGGCAGACATGGTCGAGATGGGCTACCTCAACGGCCGCCAGGAGCCCGAGTTCTTCCTGAACGACTCGCCGCAGGGCGAGCAGGTCTTCGTGGCCGACAAGATCCGCTACAAGGTCCGCCACGAGTACGGCGGGGCCGTGGTCGACTTCCGCAGCGGCTACAAGGCCGTGGTGGCCGGATAACAGACTTCCCCGTCGCCGCCAGGGGCGGAGGCCACGGACCCGGGCCCCGCCCCGACGGGACGGACCAAGAACAAGACTCAAGGAGGAAACGATGAAGAAGATTCACCTTCGAGAAATCAGGATGCTCGGCATCCTTGCGATGGTCCTGGTGCTCGTCGCGGTGTCGGCCTCGGCCGAGGCGGCGAGCTGGAAGTCGAAATACCAGCGCTTCTCGGCTGTCTGCGGCGAGGCCATTGCCGTGAGCGAGGTCGTCTGCATCAAGGCAGCCGACGGGAAGGCCTACAAGGCGGACGCCGACGATTCGAGCCTGCGGCCCGCCGTCGGTGTGGCCGGCAAGGCCTGCTCGGCCGCAGGGACGGTCGAAATCGTCGTGGAAGGCATTGTCACCGGCATGACGGCGGCCTCTCCCGGAGGGCGACTGTTCCTCTCGGCCAGCCCAGCCGGCGCCTTGACCACGACCCAGCCGACGAACGCCCAGCCGATGGGATGGGTCATGCCCGGCACGGCCGGCACGGGGACCTCGACGACCTACTTCATCAAGGTGGTCACGCCCGCGTCGCCGCCGGCGGGATACTAGCGCGCACGGCGCGCGGGACTCCGGATTCAGGCTCCTGGATTCTGGAAAGAACGACATGCAACAACATATCAACAAAATCATCCTGCTCGCGGCCCTGACGGGACTGATGTTCTGCATCGTCCCGATCGGGGGCTTCGAGTTTCGCCTATCCTGGCAGCTTGCGGTCATCTGGGGAGGAGGGCTCGCCTTCGCGGCCTTCCTCTCCGGCTGGTGGCGGCGGCTGCTGTGGCTCATCGCGCTGGCGCACGCGGCGCTGAGCCTGCCGCCCTCCTACGATGCCTACATCACGCTTGGAACCATCGCCGTCTTCCTGGCGGCCGTGGAGGGGTTCAAGGGAATCGACGGGGAGCGCGTCCAGGACGCGATCGCCGTGGGCGCCCTTGCGCTCTTCGCCTGGCAGGCGCTGCAGTGGCTCGGATATGTCCCGGGCTGGTTCGACAGGCCTTCGGGGCCCTTCAATCCCTGCTCGGCCGGGGTCATGCTGGCCCTGGGGCTTCCGGCCTTCCTGCGGCCGCGGTGGTGGCCGGGAATCCCCGCCTGCTGCTGGGGCATC
>DPKT01000095.1 GCA_003542385.1 Desulfomicrobium sp. | reverse complement strand
ACGTCGTCGCCGATGGTCTCGGTCAGACAGGTCGTGGCCACACCGACCAGGGACACGTCGTACTTGCGCATGACGTTCAGGATGCCCTTCTTCAGGTTCGGCCCGCCGCCGTAGACGGCGCTCTTCTCGCCCAGGGCCGAGGAGGCGATGTCCACGGGTTCGCGGTAGTGGCTGATGATGTAGCGGCGCATGTAGGTCGCGCAGCCCTGGGAGCCGTGCAGGAAGGGGACGGCGTTCTCGATGCCCTTGAAGACCAGGGCCGCGCCCATGGGCGTGCACATCTTGCAGGCGTTGGTGGTGGATACGTAGCTCTCAGCCATTGACGGCCTCCTTGGCGGCGCAGGCCGCGCGGGCGGGGGAACGCCGGGGCATGAACCTCCAGACCGGGCTCATGACCGAGGAGTGGATCTCCCTGGCGAAATTGTACATGCCGACGAACCCTTCCAGGGCGATCTTGCGCTCGTGGTTGTGATCGCAGAAGCCCACGCCCAGCTTGTAGGCGATGGGGCGCTCCTTGACGCCGCCGACGAAGACGTCGACGTCCTTCTCCTTGATGAACTGGGCCAGTTCCAGGGGGTTGGCGTCATCGACGATGATGGTCCCGGGGTCGGAGATGGCGGCCAGCTCCTTGTAGTCCTCCTCGGTCCCAGTCTGGGAGCCGACGACCACGACCCGCATCCCCAGATGCCGGAAGGCCTTGATGAGCGAGAAGGCCTTGAAGGACCCGCCCACGTACATGGCGACCTTTTTCCCTTCGAGATCCTTCCTGAGCTCCGCCAGCTTCGGCATGAGTTCCGAAAGCTCCGTGCGGACAAGCTCGACGGTTTTGGCCTTGATGGACGGGTCCTTGTCCGCGAAAAAGTCGGCCACCTTGTACAGCGAGTCGGCCATATCCTCCACGCCAAGGTAGGATACCCGCTGAAAGGGCGTGCCGTATTCCGCCTGCATCATCTTGGCGAGCTCCATGGTCGCCCCGGAGCACTGCACGAGATTCAGCGCCGCGCCGTGGCAGCGCCGGATGTCGTCCACGCGGCCGTCGCCCGTGATGTTGGCCACGACCTCCACGCCCATCTTGCGGAAATATTCGCGCACGATCCACGTCTCACCCGCCAGGTTGAAGTCGCCCAGGATGTTCACGCTCATGGGCGAGATGCCCGTGGCGTCGCCGGTGCCGACCAGCCGGAACATGGCTTTGCAGGCCGCGGTGTAGCCCTCGCGCTTGTTGCCCTTGAAGCCCTCGCTCATGACCGGCAGGACCGGGATGCCCGTATCGGCCGCGACGCGGCGGCACACGGCCTCCATGTCATCGCCGATGAGGCCGACGATGCAGGTCGAGTAGACGAAGGCCGCCTTGGGGTTGTGCAGGCTGATGAGCTCGCGAAGGGACGCTTCAAGCTTCTTCTCGCCACCGAAGATGACGTCCATCTCCTGCAGGTCCGTGGAGAAGCTCAGGCGGTGCAGCTGCGGGCCCGAGGAGATGGCGCCGCGGATGTCCCAGGTGTAGGTGGCGCAGCCGATGGGGCCGTGCACGAGGTGCAGGGCGTCGGCTATGGGGTAGAGCACCACCCGCGAGCCGCAGAACACGCAGGCGCGCTGGCTGACCGCGCCGGCCAGGCTGGGGCGGTCGCAGGCCATGGCGAAGGGCTCTTCGCCGATGCGGTGGACCTGGCTCTTTCGTTCGTCGAGTATGGTTTGGCTCATGGTGTGCTCCTTGGTGCGGCTCCTGCGGGCCGCGCTCTCGCTTCCGTACCCCCGGACCCGCCCCGGTAATGAGGGAGGTGCGCCCGGGCGGGGCCGGGGGACGAAAATTGTGTTCCGGGTCTAGCCGAGGGAATACTCGGCGCAGGGCTCGCCCGCTTCGATGCCGTCCAGGATGGCGTCGATGGCCTCCTCGCTGTTCACGCCGCCGAACCACCAGTTGTCGGGCTGGACGACCATGACCGGGCCCTTCTCGCACAGCTTCATGCAGCCCGTGGCCGTGACCAGGATGTCGAGGCCCCGGGCCAGGATCTCCTCCTCCAGGTACTGCAGGAAGCCGTCGGTCTGCTTGAAGCAGACGCCCTTGGGGTCGCCACCGACCCTGAAACTCTGACACACCAGGATCTGTCTCTCAGGAATGGCCATCTCTCTCTCCACTATATTGAAATGTTTATTCTATGCCGCCGTAAAGCTGCCGCACGAGGCTCTGCACGTAGCCTTCGGCCTCGATGACCGTCAGCCCCCGCTCGGCCAGGATTTCGAGCGGCTTGCGCCCCACCCCGGCCACCAGCAGGTACGAGCAGTCCGAAAGGATCTCGGCCACGCCCTCCCAGCGGGCGTCGCCGGAACCGGGCTGGGGAGCGGGCCGTGTGCCGATCAGGCCGACCACCCCTTCGTCGCTGCCGTAGATCCGGAATTCCCGGGCATGTCCGAGGTGGGTGTCCACGGTCGTCCCGGTGCTGCTCGCGACGGCCACGAGGGGCCGGGTTCTCTGGGGGGGCGTAAATGTCATGATCGGCTCCTTGTGTGGCGGCGGGAAAGCCCCGCCGCCGGGCAATCAGTAGACGAGTTCGAACTTCTCTTCGGTTTCGTCGCGGTCCGTGCGGGTCAGGATCAGGTCGAGAATCCTGGTCAGCATGTGCAGCCCGCCCTTGTACCCGACCGTCGGGAAGTACTGGTGGCCGACGCGGTCGAGGATGGGGAAGCCGAAGCGCAGGAACGGGATGTCCTCGTCGCGGGCGATGTACTTGCAGTAGGTGTTGCCGATGATGAGATCCACGGGCTCGTTCTTGATCCACTGGTGCAGCAGGAACATGTCCCCGCCGGCCTTGACGTTGGCCTTGTAGCCGGCCTCGGCCGTGATCTCGTCGATGCGCTTCTCGAACTTGGACCCCGGCGTGCCGGTGACGATGTGCATGGGCAACATGTCGATGGAGACCAGGAATTCGGTCAGGGCGATGACCTGGTCGGGGTCGCCGACCAGGGCCACCTTCCTGCCGTAGAAGTACTGGTGCATGTCGGAGATGAGGTCCACGAGCTGGCCGCGCTCGAAGGCGACCGACTCGGGCACGCTCACGCCGCCGACCTTGCGCAGGGTGTCGATGAAACGGTCCGTGGCCTTGAGGCCGAAGGGCATGTCCAGGACGGTGCACGGCACCTTGCACTGGGTGTCGAGCCAGCGCGCCGCGTCGGCCGAGCACCACTCGCCCAGGGCCAGGGTGCCGATGGCGTCGCCCGCGGCCACGAGGTCGGCGATGGGTGTGCCGCCTTCGGGGAACATCTTGTACTCGCCCGTCAGCGCGCCGTTCAGGACGCCGGAGGTGTCGGGGAAGAGGATGATGTCGAGGCCCATGAGTGCGGCCAGGCGCTTGACCTCTTCCATGTCCGAGGGCTCGACCCAGCCGGGGATGATGTTCACGCGGCCGTTCTTCTTGCCCGTGGCAACGGCGAAGCCCTTGGCCATGCCCTTGACCATGTTGGAGAAGCCCGTGACGTGGGAGCCGACGTAGCTCGGGGTGTTGGCGTAGATGACGTGCTTGCCGGCCGGGACCTTGCCGGCCTTGATGGCCTTGTCGGTCATCTGCGGCAGGTCGTCGCCGATGGTCTCGGACAGGCAGGTGGTGTGCACGGCGATGACGTCGGGCTCGTAGACCGTGAAGATGTTCTCGATGGCGGTCTGCAGGTTGGCGCCGCCGCCGAAGACCGACGCGCCCTCGGTGAAGGAGCTGGTGGCCGCCGAGACGGGCTCCTTGTAGTGCCGGGTCAGGGCGCTGCGGTGGTAGGCGCAGCAGCCCTGGGAGCCGTGGGAGTGCGGCAGGCAGCCGTGGATGCCCAGGGCCGCGTACATGGCCCCGATGGGCTGGCAGGTCTTGGCCGGGTTGATGGTCAAGGCGCTGCGGTCCTTTATTTCGGTGGGAGTGTGTCGAAGTAGCATGACTGTGTCCTCATTATTCCCAGACGTAGGTGGCCGAGAGTTCCGGGTTTTCCTGCCAGGGCGCCTTCATGTAGCCCCAGACCCTGCTGTTCACGAGGCGGTCGATCTCCTTGTAGAAGTTCACCGCGCCCTGGAAGCCCGCGTAGGGACCGCCGGAGTCGTAGCTGTGCAGCTGCTTCATGGGCACGCCCAGCTTCTGGATGGAGAATTTCTCCTTGATGCCCGCGCAGAAGATGTCGGGCTTCACGATCTCGACCAGCTTTTCGGCCTCGTATTGGTTCAGGTCGTCGACAACGAGGGTCTGGTGGTCCATGTCCGGGATCAGGCCGTCGTAGTGCTTGAACCTGAACCCGGCCGCTTCCAGCCTGGCCATCTCCTCGGAGCTCTTGCGCGGGGCGTAGCGCTTCTCGTCGGCCTCGACGTGGATTTCCTCGATGTTGCGACTGTCGGCGTCGACCTTCAGGTCCGGGATGACCTGGCGGCCTTCGTAGTCGTCGCGGTGGGCGAACTCGTAGCCGGCGGCCAGGGTCTTCATGCCCATCTCGGCGAAGAGGTCCTGGTAGTGGTGGGCGCGGGAGCCGCCGACGAAGAGCATGGCCTTCTTGCCTTCGGTGCGCGGGCGGACGTCGGCGATGACCTCCTCCACGGCCGGCATCTCCTCGGCGATGACCTCCTCCACGCGCGCGGTCAGTTCGGGGTCGCCGAAGTATTCCGCGATCTTGCGCAGGGACTTGGCCGTGGACTTGGCTCCGATGAAGTTGACCTTGATCCACGGGATGCCGAACTTGGTCTCGAGCATGTCGGCCACGTAGTTGATGGAGCGGTGGCACATGACGGCGGACAGGTCGGCCTTGTGGGCCGAGGCGAACTGGTCGTAGGTCGAGTTGCCCGAGAAGGTGGCTATGTTGGTGATGCCGCACTTCTTGAGGATGCGGTCGATCTCGAACCCGTCGCCGCCGATGTTGTATTCGCCCAGGAGGTTGATCTTGAACTTGCCGGGCTTCTCGGCATCGTTCTCGCCCACGACCTCGCTGAAGATCTTGTTGTTGGCGATGTGGTGGCCGGCCGACTGGCTGACGCCCTTGTACCCTTCGCAGCTGAAGGCGAAGACGTTGC
>DPKT01000241.1 GCA_003542385.1 Desulfomicrobium sp. | reverse complement strand
GCACGTCCATGCCGGCCCCGGCCTGCTCCGAAGCCAGGTACAGGACCTGCCTCTGGCCGCCGCGGAACTCGCACCCCAGATCGAGATGCGTCACGACCCGCGGCGTCTCCTTTTCCGGTGCGACCCCGTTCATGCGTCCCGCAGGGGCCGGCCATGGGCCTTGCGGTCGTCCACCAGCAGTTCACGCAGACGCCGGCTCACGGGGCCGGGCCTGCCGTCGGCGACGACCTGCCCGTTGTAGCGCACCACGCTGACGGCATCGATGCTCGTGCCCAGCAGAATGATCTCGCGGCAGTCGTAAAGCTCGTCCTCGGGCACGGGGCGCGTGGCCACCGGCACGAAACCGGCCGCCAGGTTCATGGCCCGTTTGAGGGTCGTGCCCATGAGGGCGTTGCGCAGTTCGGGCACCACGAACACCCCTTCCCGGTCGACCAGCACCGCATTCTCGGTGGAGCCTTCGGCCAGGAAACCCTCGTCGTCGAAGCACAGGGGGTAGTCGGCGCCCTGATCGATGGCGTCCTTCTTCATGAGCACGTTGGGCAGGTAGTTGACGCTCTTGATCTGGGACATCCAGCCCTGCTTGGCCGGGATGCGCGTGCGCACGGCGCTGACGCCGTTCTCCCAGAAGGACTCGGCCTTGCGCGGGAAGCGCTTGACCACGACGTAGAGGCTCGGCTCGGGGCATTCCCGGGTGTCCAGGGTGAAACCGCCGGGGCCGCGGCCCAGAAAGACCAGGACATTGCCCTCGGCAGCGGCGCTGACGACGCAGACCTGGCGGACCAGGACCGCCAGGGCCTCCGCGCTGACCGGACATGGCAGGTCGATGGCCGCCGCCGAGCGCATGAGACGGCCCACGTGCTCGTCCAACTGGTAGATGGCGCCGTCCTCGAAGCGCATGGCCTCGAAGACCCCGTCGCCGCGGTGGACCAGGTGGTCGTCCAGGGGGATGAGCATGAGCCTGGGGTTGGTGAAGACCGCCCCCAGACGGTGATCGTAGAAGGCAAGGAAATTCTCCTCGCCGGGACGGGGCAGCGTCCGCAGACGTTCCCAGTACAGTTCTTCGTTTCCGATTTCGATCATCTCCACCTCCGGATCGGAAGGTTGCGCCCCAAAGAAAACACGCCCCAAGCCGTTTCCGGTTGGGGCGTGAAGGCGGCGGAAAACGGCGGTTCTAAGGAACGCGCAGCAGGTCGCGCTGGAGGAGCACCTCGGCGATCTGCACGGCGTTCAGGGCCGCGCCCTTGCGGATGTTGTCGGCCACGATGAACATGTTGAGCCCGTTGTCGATGCTCTCGTCCTCGCGGATGCGCCCCACGAACGTGTCGTCCTCGCCCGCGGCCACGATGGGCATGGGGTAGATCTTCTCGCCGGGGTTGTCGTAGACGCGCACCCCCGGGGCCTGGGACAGGATGGCCCGGGCCTCCATGGGCGTGAGCTTCTTCTCGGTCTCGATGTTCACGCTCTCGCTGTGTCCGTAGAAGACCGGCACGCGCACCGTGGTCGCCGTGACCCGGACGGAGTCGTCGCCCAGGATCTTCTTGGTCTCGAGGACCATCTTCATCTCTTCTTTCGTATACTCGTTGTCCAGGAAGACATCGATCTGCGGCAGGCAGTTGAAGGCGATGCGGTGCGGGTAGACCTTGCACTCGGCGTCCTGGCCGTTGTAGAGTTGGCGGACCTGGGTCTCGAGCTCGGTGATGGCCTTCTGGCCCGTGCCCGACACGGCCTGGTACGTGGACACGACCACGCGCTTGATGCGGGCGGCGTCGTGCAGGGGCTTCAGGACCACGACCATCTGGATGGTCGAGCAGTTGGGGTTGGCGATGATGCCCTTGTGCCAGGACAGGTCGTCGGGGTTCACCTCGGGCACGACCAGCGGCACCGCCGGGTCCATGCGCCAGGCGCTGGAGTTGTCAACGACCACGCAGCCCGACTTGGCCGCACAGGGCGCGAACTTCTCGGAAGTGGAGCCGCCGGCGGAAAAAAGGGCCAGATCGACGCCCTTGAAGGAATCTTCGGTCAGTTCCTGCACCGTCAGCTTTTTGGAACCGAACTCGACGGTGGTGCCGGCGGAACGCGACGAGGCCAGGGCCCGCACTTCGGAGTGAGGAAAATTGCGGCGCAGGAGCGTATCGAGCATCTCCCTGCCCACGGCGCCTGTCGCGCCCACCACGGCCACTACTGGATTCTTCTTCATCGTCGCCTCCAAATATGGTTACCGCCGTCCTTGCCTGCCGGCGAAATCCTTCCAGATTTCCAGGCAGGTATCGGCTTTATTGAGAGTGTACAGATGCACGCCAGGGGCCCCCCGGTCAAGCAGATTTCGGACCTGGCTCCTGGCGTACCCGAGGCCCAGGCCCCGCACCCCGCTGTCACCGTAGACCGCCTGCACGTGCTCCAAGTCGCGCATGTATCCCTCGGGCACGGTGGCGCCGCAGAAGGCCAGCATGCGCTTCAGGGCCGCCAGGTTCTGCACGGGCAGGACGCCGGGGATGATGGGCACGTCGATGCCGGCCCCGCGGGCGCGGTCCACGAAATCGAAATAGAGGTCGTTGTCGAAGAAGAGCTGGGTG
>DPKT01000052.1 GCA_003542385.1 Desulfomicrobium sp. | reverse complement strand
CATTGCCCGAAGACAAGCGCTTCGACTGCATCCTGGCCAACATCCTGGCCAACCCGCTCATCGACATGGCCGAGGACATCGTCGGCCGCCTGGCCGCGCCTGGCGTGCTCGTCCTCTCGGGCATCCTGCGCGAGCAGGCCGACCGCGTGGCCGAGGCCTACATGGGCCAGGGACTGCCGGCCCCCGAGATTTCGTTCTCGGGCGAATGGGCGCTGCTCGTCTTCCGGACATGAAACGCCGGGGCCTGCTGCTGGCCTACTACGACGCCATGGCCGAAGCCCTCGGCCCCAGCCGCTGGTGGCCGGGAGACACCCCCTTCGAGATCGCCCTGGGCGCCATCTTGACCCAGAACACGGCCTGGTCCAACGTGGAGAAGGCCATCGCCAACATCCGCGCAGCCGGCCTCCTGGGCGCCCGCGCGCTGCGTGACCTGCCCGTTGCGGAACTCGAAGAGCTGATCAGGCCGGCCGGGTTCTTCCGCATCAAGGCCGCCAGGCTGCGCAACTTTCTCGATTTTCTGGAAGACGCCTGCGACCTGAACCTGGAGCGACTGCGGGACGCCGACACCCTGGCCCTGCGCGGATCGCTCCTGCGGGTCTCGGGCATCGGGCCGGAGACCGCCGACTCCATCCTCCTTTACGCCCTGGGGCACCCGACCTTCGTGGTCGACGCCTACACCCGCCGCATCCTCCACCGCCACATGATCGTTCCCGAGGACGTCGGCTACGACGAGCTGCGGGACGTCTTCATGGACGCGCTGCTCCCGGACACGGCCCTCTTCAACGAGTTCCACGCCCTCATCGTGCGCACGGGCAAGACCTGGTGCGCCAAGAAGGAGGGAAAATGCCGGACCTGCCCCCTGTCCCGCTTTCTGGAGCCCCAAGCCCCTTGACCTGGGGTGGAAAAAGCATCATCGCAAACCGATGAAACGGCCGTCACCACTCCCTGTGCTGCGCGTTTGCGCCGTCGCGCTCCTGGTTCTGTGCGCGCTCCTTGCGCTCTCGGCGCCCGCCTTCGCGTCCCTTGAGGACGAGGTGTCGGCCAAGAGCAAGCAGCTCGCCGAACGCAAGAAGGCCATCGAAAGCCTGACGGCCAAGGAACGCAGCCTGCACAAGGACCTGGCCAAGCTCGAGGACTCCTTCAAGGAGGCGGCCGCGAACCTCGACAAACTCCAGAAGGAGCTCGCCGTCCTCAAGAAGGAGCAGGACGAGGGCGCGAAACGCCTGACGGCCCTGCTGGCCGAGCGGGAGAAGACATCGCAGCGGCTCGCCGAAATGATGCAGACGCTGTGGCCCATCTATCTCAAAGCCCGGGAAGAGGGCTTCGCGTCACCCGAAGAGTGGGCCGAGTCCAACCGCCGCGGCGAATGGCTGACGGCCCTGTATCGTCAGGCCCAGGCGCTGCGGGAGGAGATCGAGCGCCAGAGCCAGACCGTGGCCGACGAGCAGTCCGCCCTCGACCAGAAAGCGGCCGGAGTCGCGGCGCAGGTCGAGAAGATCAAGGCCTCGCGGGCCGAGCTCGACAAGCGCAAAACGCGCTTCGAGAGCCAGCTGGCAGAGGTGAGGACGCAGAAGAAGCAGGGCGAGAAGGAGATCCAGGGCCTCATGGGCTCCATCGCCAACCTTCGCCACCAGATCAGCCTGCAGTCCGAAAAGAAGATCTCCAAGCTCCAGGGCAAGCTGGAGTGGCCGGCCAAGGGAAAACGCGTGGTGTCCTTCAACCCCGACGGCAACCCCGCCAGCAACGGCATCGGCCTGGCCGTCCCGGCGGGCACGCCCGTGCGCAGCGTGTCTTGGGGCAAGGTCGTGCACAACGACCAGCTGCGCGGCTTCGGCCAGGTGGTCATCGTCTTCCACGGCGAGGACTACTACTCCCTCTACGCCTTCCTGTCGGACGCCCCCCTGCCGGTCGGTCGGGAGGTGGAGAAGGGGCAGCAGATCGGGGTCTGCGGCTTCTATCCGGCCGCCAAGGGTGACGGCCTGTATTTCGAATTGCGTTTTAAACAGAAAGTCATTAATCCGTTGAAATGGTTACAATCGGGGTAAACCCGCTGTCAGGCCCGCCGGCCCGCACGACAACCGTTGACGCCCCGTGAACAGAACATTTTCCCGTCAATCCCTCAGGGAGGACATCATGCGCCTTAGCCATCTCCTTGGCACGATGGTTCTTCTGGCCGCCCTCTGCGGCACCGTCTCATCCAGCCAGGCCCGCGACACGGACCACTACCAGGCCCTGAAGCAGTTCAGCCAGGTTCTCGACCTGATCGAGAAGAACTACGTCCAGGAGGTCAACCGCACGGACCTCATCCACGGCGCCATCGAAGGCATGCTCAACTCCATCGACCCCCACTCCACCTTCATCGACCTCGACAAGTTCAAAATGATGCAGGAGGAGTTTCAGGGCGAGTTCGGCGGTATCGGCATCCAGATCGGCGTGCGCGACAAGCGCCTGACCGTCATCGCGCCCATCGAGGACACTCCCGCGGACAAGGCCGGCCTGCGTGCCGGGGACATCATCATCGAGATCGACGGGGTTTCGGCCCTGGACATCTCCCTGGAGGAGGCCGTGTCCAAGATCCGCGGGCCCAAGGGCAAGGCCGTGGAGCTGACCATCCTGCACAAGGACTCACAGGCCCCCGAAAAGGTCACCATCGTGCGCGGCACCATCCCGCTCATCAGCGTCAAGACGAGGGAGCTGGAGCCCGGCTATCTGCACGTCCGGCTGACGGATTTCAAGGCCAACACCACCGAGGACCTGCATCGCAAGCTCGGCGAATACACCGCAAGCAAGGAACTCAAGGGCATCGTGCTCGACCTGCGCAACAACCCCGGCGGCCTTCTGAACCAGGCCATCTCCGTGACGGACACCTTCCTGCGCGACGGTCTCATCGTCTACACCCAGGGCCGCGATCCCAAGAGCCGCAAGGACGAGACGGCCACGAAGCAGTCCACCGACGTCAACTGCCCCGTGGTGGTGCTGATCAACTCCGGTTCGGCCTCGGCCTCGGAGATCGTGGCCGGCGCCCTGCAGGACCGCAAGCGGGCCATCCTGATCGGAGAGAAAACCTTCGGAAAGGGATCCGTGCAGACCATCATGCCCCTGTCCGACGGTTCGGCGGTCAAGTTGACCATCGCCCTCTACTACACACCGAACGGGCGCTCCATCCAGGCCGAAGGGATCGATCCCGACCTGGAACTGCCCTTTGTGGCCGCGGCGGAAAATGCCGAGGAAGGCGCCGATTTCAGGGAGTCCAACCTGGCCAAGCACCTGGACAACCCCAACGGCGACAGCCAGCCGGGGGCCGTGGAGACCGACGTGAAGGATGCCCTGGCCAAGGACAACCAACTGCGAGTGGGCCTGAGCATGGTAAAATCCCTGCCGCGGTTCATGCAGCTCACCAACTGATCATACCGATCGCCATGACGAGACGTCGGGGCGGCACTGGCCGCCCCGACGTTTTTCCGAAGACCAATGCCCCCGAAAAAAAGAAAAGGGAAAAAAGCTCCGGCCGGCTTCCCGAAACTCTCCCTGTTCAGAGCCCTCCTCTGGCCATGCATCATCCTGGTGACCGGCCTGAGCCTGTTTCTCGCGCTGCGCCTGCCCCTGCGCGCCCCCGAATCCACGAGCCCCGGACCGCAGGCGTCTCCAATGGAACGGCCCGCTCCTGTCCAGCCTCCGGTGGAACCGGCGGTCCCGACCACGCCGGCCGCACCTGCACCTTCGCAGGAGCGCGGCGCCCCCAAGCCTTCCGAACAGGCCACAACCCAGGCCTACGAAGCCCAGACGGACGATTTCGACACCAGGGTCCGCAACGTCGACCTGGCCATCCTGCTGGCGCTGGAATCGGCGGGCGGCCGGGACATCGTCATGCGCCACAAGGCCGTGGAAGCGCGCGTGCACAACGGGCAGGAATTCTTCTACCAAAACCTGACCGTTTCACTGGGCCAGGATGTCTTCGATTTCCTGGCCCGCCTCAAGCAGAACATCTCCCAGCTGGAGCCCCAGGCCTCGCTGGCCACGGTCGACGGCAACCCGCGGGACCTCGAGATCTCCATTCTCGGCGAACCCACGCACCACCTCTTCCTGCCCCTCACGCTCCCGCCCGAAGCGCCGGAACCGGACGAACCCGTCGCCGCGGCCCCGAAGCTGGTCATCGTCATCGACGACCTCGGCGAGAGCATGGCCGCGGCCAAGCGCCTGGCCGAACTGCCCTTCAAGGTCACCTTCTCGGTCCTGCCCCACAACACCAAGGCCAGGCAGGTGGCCGGCCTGGCCAGGCAAGAGGGCCTCGAACTTCTTCTGCACCTGCCGAGCGAACCCGACGGCTACCCCAAGACCGCCGACTCCGGTCCCGGCACGCTGCGCACGAACATGTCCGAAGCGGCGCTGGAACGGACCCTTGTCGACAATCTCTCGCGCCTGCCGGAAGTCGACGGGGTCAACAACCACATGGGTTCGAAACTGACCCGCGACGCAAAAGCCATGACCGTTGTTCTGGCGCATCTCAAAGGACGCGGGAAGTTCTTTCTGGACAGCCTGACCACCCCGAAAAGCAGCGTGCGCGAGGTGAGCAGAAAACTCGGCATGCGGTACTACAGGCGCCACATCTTCCTCGACAATTCAGCGACGGAGCATGCCATCCTCCTGCAACTGCGCAAAGCGGAATCCCTGGCCAAGCGCACCGGAGTGGCCGTGGCCATAGGACATCCCTATCCCGCCACCCTGTCCGCACTGGAAACATGGGCACGGACCCGCGACAAGGGCGTAACCATCTGCGCCATCAAAGACATTTGACAAAGAAAGGCTTTTTCTCCAATGGAAGTAAGATATTCGTAAAGTCATATTGACGTACCCGCAGGAGTGACGCCATGGAATCGCAGACCGCTTCTTCGTGCATTCAAGTCCTTCTTGAGATAGCGCGCGGGACTTCGCATCGGGCCAGCATCCAGAAAACGTTGAGCGACATCTGCGGAAGCGTGGAACGCTACTTTACCCCCCGCCATCTCGCCGCCCTGCTGGTGGAACCTGAAACAGGCGACCTGACCTTCAGCCACGTGTCCGGCGACAAGGCCGAACTCCTCGGCGGCAAGAAGCTTCGCAAGGGAAAGGGCGTCGCCGGATGGGTCGCCAACTGCGGCGAACCGCTCCTCGTCGAGGACGCCGACAGCGACTCCCGCTTCCCCGCACTGTTCCTGACGGCCAAAACCAAGGGCTGCAAAAGCCTCATGGCCGTTCCCCTCAAAAGCGGCGACACGGTCTACGGCGTCCTCGAAATGATCGACACCCGCAGCAGCGCCCCCTTCACCCCGAAACACCTGCAGGATTTTTCGGCCATGGCCGAAATAACCTCCCTGGCGCTGGAGAAGGCGTACTACTTCCAGGCCATGAAGCGCATGGCCGAGACGGACCTCCTGACGGGCCTGGCCAACAAAAGGACCTTCGACCGCCACATGGAGCGCGAGATCGAGGTCTGCAAGCGCTACGGCATTCCCACCAGCGTCGTGCTGCTGAAAATCGAAAACCTGCGCAAGCTCAACGAGGACCACGGCACGATCACCATCGACCGGGTCCTGCAGCTGATGTCCACGGTCCTCAAGGACGAAATCCGCAAGGTCGACGTAGCCTGCCGCATCAGGTCCGACACCTTCGCCGTGATCATGCCCAATACGCTCAAGATGCCGGCGATCGATGTCGGACATCGCCTGAGCGCCAAAATCTCCCAACAGTCCGCCGCGCGCCAGATGCCCTACTTTTCCCTGGCCCAGGAAACCCTCTCGGCGGTGCAGGACGATGTGGCGCCGGTGCTCGGCATCTGCGATTCCTGCCGGAACGAGCCGCAGGGCTTCCGCAAGTTCCGCGACGTCGGCTCCAACCTCTTCCAGATGTTCAGCGAGGAAAAGCAGGCCACCGAACGCCGCCAGTACTACCGCAAGGACGTCCAGCTGGCCGGGAGCTTCACCAACACCGAGACCGGCGAGGCCGGAGATTTTCTCGTGGAGAACGTCTCCCTCAACGGCCTGGGCTTCACGACGCTTCTGGGGCACCGCCTTAACAGGAACGAACTCCTGAACGTCACCTTCCGCCTCGACGACTCGCGACGCTCGGAGATAAGCCGCGTGGTTCGCGTACGCTATATGAGCGACCGCTACGTCGGATGCCAGTTCACGGACCAGAAGAGCTACGACACCGATCTGGGCTTCTACCTCATGCGCTGACTTCCCCTCTCGGGGAGAAAAAAACGGCGGCCGGACATGCGCATGTCCGGCCGCTTTCTTTTAGGGCCCTCCTTGACAGGGCGGAGCCGATTATTAAAGATTCCTCTATTAATTAAATAGGAGGCATCTATGTTCAATATCCAACCGACTGCCAAAGAGCAGTTGGACGAGCACTTCAAAGGCAAGGACAAGGAACCCATCCGCATATACCTGGCGTCCGGATGCGGCGGCCCAAGGCTGGGCCTGGCCCTGGACGAGCACAAGAACGGCGATCAGGTCTTCGAGATCGACGGGTACTCTTTCCTGATGGAAGAGGCGCTGTTCGAGCAGGCCAAACCGGTGACGGTCCTCTTTGACCAGAATACGGGATTTTCCGTGGAATCGAGCATGGTCTTCCCCGAAGGCGGGGGCTGCTCGTCGTGCGGCTGCGGCGGAAGCTGCGGCTAGGCTGCATCGGATTCGAACTCGGGAAGGGCTGCTTCGGCGGCCCTTTCCGCTTTCAAGGCCGAGGCATTTCCGCTAGGTCGGACGCATGCGCATCACTTCCCGCATCCATATCGAGGACGAGGACATCCGCTTCGAGTGCATCCGCGCCGGCGGCCCCGGCGGCCAGAAC
>DPKT01000309.1:490-7483 GCA_003542385.1 Desulfomicrobium sp. | reverse complement strand
GCAGGGCCGCCTCGCCCAGCTCGTGGACCGAGGCCTTGCGCGCGATCTCCAGGGCGAACTGCGCGTCGATGCGCTCGCCGGGTTTCAACGTGGCCAGCCGCTTTCTCGCGGCGCTGTCGAGTCCGCTTTCCATCATACTTACCCCCCCAAAAAGAAATGAGGCCGCACCCGTTCGGATGCAGCCTCGTGTCATGTCCGTACCGGCGCGAAGCTGCCGTTACGCTTATTCTTCTTCGCTCTCGGCGTCGGCGTTCTCTTCCATCTTCTGACGGATCATGTCGCCCAGGTTGCTGCCGGTCATGGTGCCGCTCTGGGTGGTGCGGAACTCGCCGCCACCGGGACGCTTGCGCTCGTCCTGCTGCTTCAGGGACAGGCCCAGACGGCGCTCGTCGGCGCTGACGTGGATGACCTTGGCCTCGATGGCGTCGCCCTCGTTGAAGGCTTCCTTGGGGCTCTTGATCTTCTTCTTGCTCATCTCGCTGACGTGGACCAGGCCTTCGATGCCTTCCTCGACCTCAACGAACAGACCGAAGTCCGTGATGTTCGTGATGGTGCCGGTCAGCAGGGTGCCCACGGGGTAGCGGTTGGGCACGTCCAGCCACGGGTCGTCGGCCAGCTGCTTGATGCCCAGGGTGAACTTCTCGTTCTCCTTGTCCACGGTCAGAACCTTGGCGCGGACAACGTCGCCCACCTTGTAGAGCTCGTTGGGGTGGCGGATCTTCTTGGTCCAGGACAGGTCGGACACGTGGATCAGGCCGTCGATGCCGTCCTCGATGCCGATGAACAGGCCGAACTCGGTGATGTTCTTGACGCTGGCCTCAAGGATGGTGCCCTCGGGGTACTTCTCGGCCACCAGGTCCCACGGGTTCGGGGCGACCTGCTTCATGCCCAGGGAGATGCGCTTGCGGTCCACGTCCACGCCCAGGATGATGACATCCACCTCGTCGCCGGGGCGGACCATCTGGGAAGGATGGCGCAGCTTGCGGGTCCAGGACATCTCGGAGATGTGCACCAGGCCCTCGACGCCGGGCTCCAGCTCCACGAACGCGCCGTAGTCCACCAGGTTGGTGACCTTGCCGGCCAGCTTGTGGCCCTCGGGGTACTTCTCGGAGATGTTGGACCAGGGGTCCTGCACCAGCTGCTTCAGGCCCAGGGAGACCTTCTTGTCGTTCTTGTCGAAGGACAGGACCTTCAGGGTCAGTTCGTCGCCCAGCTGGACCATTTCCTTGGGGTGCTTGATGCGCTTCCAGGACATGTCGGTGATGTGCAGCAGGCCGTCGAGGCCGCCGAGGTCGATGAACACGCCGTATTCGGTGATGTTCTTGACCACGCCCTTGACGGTCTGGCCCTCTTCGAGGGTGGTCAGCAGCTCGCCGCGCTTGCGGTCGCGGTCTTCCTCGAGCAGCACGCGGCGGGAAACGATGACGTTGCTGCGGCGGCGGTTGATCTTCAGCACGCGGAATTCGAAGTCCTGGTTGACCAGGGCGTCCATGTCCGGAACGGGACGCAGATCGACATGGGAACCGGGCAGGAAGGCCTCGATGCCCTTGATTTCAACGACATACCCGCCCTTGATGCGGCGGACGATGCGGCCGACCACGACATCGCCGGTCTCGAGGAGCTTCTCCAGCTCGTCCAGGACCTGCATGCGCTTGGCCTTTTCACGGGAAAGAACGATGGAGCCTTCGCGCTCGTTCTTGCGGACGACATATACGTCTACGGTGTCGCCGACTTTGACCGCCACCTGGCCGTTTTCCATGAATTCCTCGATCGGAATCTGGCCTTCGGACTTGAAGTTGACGTCCACGAGAATGTAGGTTTCGTCGATCTTTACGACTTCGCCGGAAACGATCACGCCTTCTTCGATGTCGCCGAAGTCGGAGTTGAGATAGTTCTCGAGTTGGGACTCGAAATCCATCTCCATATCGAAATCGTTCATGGACTCGGTCGTGGTTTGAGTGTTGTTCATGTGTTTACCCCCTAACGAAAATAAATTTGGGCAGTCCTAGCAGAGTGACCCTACCTTGACAACCAGAATAA
This sequence comes from Desulfomicrobium sp., assembly GCA_003542385.1. GTDB lineage: Bacteria > Desulfobacterota > Desulfovibrionia > Desulfovibrionales > Desulfomicrobiaceae > Desulfomicrobium. The sequence goes on along the minus strand of DPKT01000309.1, from coordinate 5,443 downwards.
TCTGCGGGAAAAAATAAGGTCTGGCCCTTTGCCCTTTTGCATGCACGAACCTTTTCCTCATTTGATTCCGAAATATTACAGACGAAACACTCAGGCCAGGGCGACGAGGTCGTAGGTCTTGGTCTCCTCGATCACGGCCCGGACCATGCGGCCCGGCCGTACATTCTCCCCGCTGACGTAGGTAATTCCGTCCACCTCCGGGGCCTGGAACCAGGTTCTGCCTTCGTAGAGGCCGGGCCACTCCTCATGGGGCCTGTCCACCAGCACCTCGAGTTCCGCTCCTTCGAATTCCGACAGCAGTTCCTCGCTGATTTCGGCCTGCAGGGTCATGATGCGGTCGCGCCGCTCCTCCTTGACCTCGTCGGGCAGCTGGTCCGGCAGGACCGCGGCCTCGGAGCCGTCCTCGGGGTAATAGGGGAAGACGCCCAGGTGCATGAAGCGGGCTTCGCGCACGAAGGCCTCCAGGGCCGCGAACCGCTCCTCGGTCTCCCCGGGGTAGCCGACGATGAAGGTCGTGCGCAGGGCGGCATCGGGAAAGAACTCCCGCACCTGCGCGACCACGTCCCGCGGATCGCGCCGGAAGGGCCGGCCCATGGAGGCCAGGATGTCGGGATGGGCGTGCTGCAGGGGGATGTCGAAATAGGGGATGAAGGGCCGCCCCAGGTCACGCAGGAAGGACAGCAGGTCCCGGTCGAGGCCGGCCGGGTAGAGGTACATGAGCCGCATCCAGGCCAGACCCGGCAGGGGCGCGAGCTTCTCCAGCAGGCCGCGCAGGGCCCTTTCGCCCCTGTCCCGTCCGTAGGCAGTGACGTCCTGGGCGATGAGGACCAGCTCCTTGCGGCCCTGATCCAGGCAGCGCTTGGCGTCGTCGAGAATCGCGCTTTCCGGGCGGCTGACCAGGGGACCGCGGATGGAGGGGATGGTGCAGAACCGGCAGCGGTTGTCGCACCCCTCGGCGATCTTCAGGTAGGCGAAGCCGGGCGCCGTGGTCAGCAGGCGCGCCGGCTGAAAGTCCTGCAGGGGCGAACGCCCGTCCCTGGCGGCGAGGAGTTCCCTTACCCGCTGCTGCAGTTCGCCCTGGCGGCGGATTTCCAGGAAAAGGTCCACCTCCGGCAATTCGGCGCGCAGGTCCTGGCCGTAGCGCGAGACCAGGCAGCCCGTGACGACCAGGGGCGGCCTGGGGTCGAGGGACGCCAGGGCCTGGGCCGTGTCGAGGATGACCTGCAGGGATTCGCTGACCGCGGGCTCGATGAAGCCGCAGGTGTTGACGAGGACCACGTCGGCGTCCTCGGGTCCGGCCGCGTTGACGAAGGCGGAGCCGAACCCGCCGAGCATCCACTCCGTGTCGACCTGGTTCTTGGGACACCCCAGGCTGATGGTATGCACTCGCACTTTTTCCATTATTCCTCCAATTCCGCCTCGAATTCCGGCTCAGGCCAAAATGTCACGCGGTCCTTGACGATGCCGAGTCCGGCCAGGGCCGGCGCGTTGGCGCGACCGTGCCCCCAGAACTCCCCGCTGAGCCGGGCCGGTACGGAAATGCGCACCAGCCGCCCGCCCGCGGAAAGCAGCCTCTGCTCCAAAAAAAGCCGCAGGGCAAGGCTGCGGGCCATGTTCCCGAAGGCCGGGTGCCAGGGACCGGCCACGAGCCGGGCGAGCATGTCCGGCTCCCCTGCCAGCCCAAGGCGGATGACGTGCACGCCCCGTTCCCAGAATCGCAACAATGCATGGCCGCATTCCGCCACAGCCTCATCCAAGCTCCAGGGGGCGTATGCGCCTACGGCGTGCATGTCCGCCAGACCCGTGCCGGCCATGACCACACAGGGGTAGATGCGCACCGCGTCCGGCCGCAGGGACAGGGCGCGCTCCACGTCCTCCCGCCACAGCGCGGCGTCATGGCTCGGCAGCCCCGGAAGGAGCTGGATGCCGAGCTCCAGCCCCCCCTCCCGAACCATTGCGCAGGCCCGCATGGCGACCTCACCCCCGTAGCCCCGCCCGCTGCGCTCCAGCACCCCGGAATCAAAGGTCTGGACCCCGAGCTCGACCATGTCCACGCCGTGCCCGCGGAGCCTGTTGAGCGTCTCCATGTCGACCCGGTCGGGCCTGGTGGAAACGCGCAGGTGCACGAGATCGCCCGCACGCCTGAATCGGGCGGCGGTTTCCAGGAAACGGTCCTGCCAGGGAACAGGCAAGCCGGTGAACGTTCCCCCGAAAAAGCCCAGCCCGAAGGGCCCCCCCGCGCCCGAGAGCCTGCTTTCGAGTTCCGGCAGCGCTGCGTCGGGGGCCGCCGCGGCCTGCCCCGTCTGAGCCCGCTGGTCGCAGAAAACGCACCTGCCGGGACAGCCCGCGAAGGGCAGAAAGAACGGCACGAGCCGCATCTTTTCAGCCCTCGGTTCGGGGTGCGGAAAACGCAGGGTCCGGGTTCTTGCCATATGCGTCAAAAAGAAAAAAAAACAACCTGTTATGCTTGAAAAAAAAACATACGTCGGATATTGCTCATCCAAGAATAGTCATCGAACGCGCCGACTTACGGCCTTTTCGCAAAAATCTTCTTTTATTGCGGAAAGATAGCATATCGTTGCCGGACAAATGTCCGGCAGGAGGACCCATGAGCAACAATACCCTCACCAAGGCTGAAATCGTCGACAACATCTATGAAAAGTCGGAGCGCAACAGGGCCGAGGTCAAGGCGCAGGTCGAGACCATGCTCGACATCATGAAGGACGCCATCAAGAAGGACCACTCCCTCCTGATCAGCGGTTTCGGCAAGTTCGAAGCCTACGAAAAGGACGCGCGCAAGGGGCGCAACCCGCAGACCAGCGAATCCATCATCCTCTCGGAGCGCAAGGTCGTCGTGTTCCGCATTTCCCGCAAGCTGCGCGCCGAACTCAATCCGCAATAACGAAGCAGTCCGGGCTTTCCTTGGCCAGCCGCTGGCGGACCGATTCCGCATTGGTCAGGCTGGGGAAGGCCCCGACCTGCACTCGCCAGTACGTCGTTCCGTTCAGATCCCCCCTGGTCACCCTGGTGCCGGGAAATCCCCTGGCCACCAGCTTGTTCCTGAGGTTGCGGGCGTTGGCCTCGACCACGAAGGCCCCGTATTGCACGAAGAAGGGACCGACATACTGGATGCGCTCGCCCGGAATGGTTTCGAGATGGACCCTGGCCGTGCCCGGACCCACCACGCCCAAGGTGGTGGCAGCCGCGTAGGAGAGGTCGATGACCCGGTTGTTCACGAAGGGACCGCGGTCGTTGATACGCACTTCGGCCACCCGCCCGTTGTCCAGATTCCTGACCATGACCTTGGTGTGCATGGGCAGGATGCGGTGTGCAGCCGTCATCTGATGCATGTCGTACCATTCCCCGTTGGCCGTCTTCTTGCCGTGGAAATCCGGCCCGTACCAGGAGGCCACGCCAGTCTCCGCGTAACCTTCGGCCGAGCCAAGGGGATAGTACGTCTGCCCCATGACGGTGTAGGGCCGGTACGTGCCGCCCTTGCCCGCAGGAGCCTTCTTGCCCGGGGCGGGCGGCGCGCTTGCCCCGGGCACATATTTGGAGCCGCAGCCGGCCAGGCTCATCACAGCCAGGCACAGGAAGACCATCAGCACGCCTGCGCGGAAACCGCGCCCCGAGCCAAACGCCATCACACGTCCACCTCGGTCATCTTCAGCTCGAGCTCGCCCTCCGCGCCGGCCAGAAGTTCGCGAAGCCGGACGGAATCCACGGTCGCGCCGTTCCAGGAGCATTGACAGCCGTCCAGGGCGATGTCCGCGTCGTCCAGATACTCCAGCAGGGATTTGGCCGGCACGATGACGCCATTGCGCAGCACGGCCGGAAAGCAGTCCTGGGCCACGAAATTGAACATCTTGACCCTGGCCACGCCGCCCTTGCGCTCGTCCTTGTCGTGATGGCTGACAAGATCGGGGCGGAAGGCCCTGATGGGGCTCGAACGCCTCAGGGCGATGCCGCACAGGCCCGGCATGGTCCCGCTCATGCCGACCTCGTCACCGTCGCCGACGCGCTCCTCGCGCCAGTCGTCGACCGGGGCGCTGTTCAGGAAAAGCCCTGGCACGCTGTTGGTCGCGTAATGCGGATCCATCCCCAACACGTCCGTCATGAAGTCGCGAACGCTGACCGCCTTGTCCAAAAACACGCCCACGCCGCGGCGCAGCAGGCCGTGCCACGCCGATACGGAAATTTTCGGTACCGCCAGAAACAGCTGATTTGTAATCCGTCCGTTTATGCCCTGCATGACATAACCCCCTTTTCTTCTTGACATTATGTGAAGAGTGTCTGCTATCATTCTGTAAAAAGCAAGACAACGCGCGATTTCGCGCTCAAACCCAAGGAGTCTACGATGAAGATTCTGCGCATCAATACCCGGACAAAGTCCTTCAAGTTCGAGGAACTCGGCGACTACGCCGGTCTCGGCGGTCGCGCCCTGACTTCACGCATTGTCAATAGGGAAGTGCCGGCGGACTGTCACGCCCTTTCCGCCGACAACAAGCTCATTTTCGCCGGCGGCGTCCTGGCCCCGACCAACGCCGCCAACTCCGGCCGCATCTCCGTGGGCGCCAAGTCCCCCCTGACCGGCGGCATCAAGGAAAGCAACTCCGGCGGCCAGTTCGCCCACACCCTGCCCAAACTGGGCCTGCAGGCCATCATCCTCGAGGACAAGCCCGAGGCCGGAAGCCCCATGCAGGAGATCTTCGTCTCCGCCGACAAGGTCGTCTTCAAGGATTCCGCCGCGGCCGGCATGCGGACCTACGCCGCCCAGGAAAAGCTCCTGGCCGCCTACGGCGACAAGGCCGTGACCGCCCTGGTCGGCCCCGCCGGCGAGCAGTGCCTGGCCGCCGCGACCATCCAGTTCTCCGATCCCGAAGGCCTGCCCTCCCGTTCCGCCGGTCGCGGCGGCATGGGCGCGGTCATGGGTTCCAAGGGCGTCAAGGCCAT
>DPKT01000309.1:0-359 GCA_003542385.1 Desulfomicrobium sp. | reverse complement strand
GTGCTGGTCAACGTCATCAACGAGGCCGGGGCGCTTCCGACCAAGAACTTCCGCACCGGCAAGTTCGACGGCGCCGAGAAGATCTCCGGCGAGACCCTGGCCGCCAACATCGAGAAGCGCGGCGGCAAGACCAAGCACGGCTGCCACACCGGCTGCGTCATCCAGTGCTCGCAGGTCTACCATGACCAGGCCGGCAAGTTCAAAACCACGGGCTTCGAGTACGAGACCATCTGGGGCTTCGGCGCGAACCTGCTGATCGACAACCTGGACGACATCGCCGAGATGGACCGCACCTGCGACGAAGTGGGCATGGACACCATCGAGATGGCCAACACCATGGCCATGGCCATGGAAGGCGG
>DPKT01000310.1:3978-11250 GCA_003542385.1 Desulfomicrobium sp. | reverse complement strand
CTTCAAGGGCTTTGTCGTTGATCGTGGAGTCATAGCCTGCCCTAGACCCGACTCCGAAGACTGTGCCTGCCTCAGATGACGCTTCGCCATCGCCTTCTTCTGCGTAGATAATCTGCCCAGTGCGAACATCTAAAAGGCGTACGTGAACTTTCGCATAGGCAAGCTGTTCTTTGGTACGGCTAAAGATTCCGACCTTGCCAGCTTCCCTTCTGCCAAATTCCGTCACGGAGCCGACAATGAGGTAGTCGGCCATGTTCTTCAAGGGAGATGCATCGCCAAGTTCAAGTTCCTTGGAGATCTTGTCCAGGTCTGCTCGCTCAAGAAGAATGAATTTGTCCGTGGCCATCAGCGTGGCGGAAAGAATATCTACAGCTTGTTTGCCAACGGGGTCGTTATTTTTGTCAAGAAAGAAGCTTTGGCCGTATTTAGTCTCGTTTGTAAATCTGCCAATCGCCACTTTTCTTTTTAACCCTTTATATGGTGAAGCTTTTTGGGCCTCGATTGCTTTGCTGGCGACGGGTTGTTGTTCGGGCACCTTTTCCACTTTGGGCTTGGTGACAGTTGCGCAGCCAGTGATTGATAGTGCCAGTGTCAGAGCAAGGACAAAACTTTTGAACAGATTCATGTCTCCCTCCATCGAGATTCAATGAGTAGCAATTTGGCGAATCATATCTGGAAACAAAAGGTGCGTGCAAGCGCCTCTGCTCATTTTTTTGTATGACACAAGGCGAGTTTTGCGGCTGCTCAATCGGCATGTATTACAAGGGGGATTTGAGTTTCAGCTACGCGAACTGTTGATTGTTTGAAAACGTGGGTGGAGTAGCCCTGCTGGTAATACGTATCTAGCGTGACACCCCGTCGCCGTGCGCAACAGATCGACTCCTTTGGGGAGGGCTGGGGTAAGGCTGTGCCGTTAACGATGTCCCGTTGGTGGAGATGGAGTGAGAATCCCGCCTAGGCAAATAGCCCTCAGGTCCCTGTTGGTCTAGATTGTATGGCTCAAGCGCAGGGCGACATGGCCCACAGTTGAAAAAGAGAGTGTCAGCGGCCCTCGGGCTTGTGGATATCTACTCCTGCCATCCCGGCCCTGCTGATCGCTTCAAAAAGGACGGGGAGCGCATAGCCCATGCCGTCCTTGTCCCTGCCGTAGTGGGCGGAGACGCTTCTGTTGCTGTGCCCCTGGATGGCGTCGGTCAGGTTGCCGTCAACCTGTGCGTTCCGCATGGCCCGTTTGAAGGTATGCCGGAAGGAGTGGAACGTCTTCTGCCTGCCGCTCTTCACGCCGATTTCCGTCGTGAGCCGTGTCCACCACTTGGAGAAGGCGCTGGTTCTTTTGCCCTGCCTGCCGTCCAACTCCGCGAGGGTTGAGAAGATCTTCTTCTCGCCCTGGCTTGACCGGAGCGCCACGAAGTCGAGGAAGCCCAGTGCGATGAGGCGGGGGTGAACGGGGATCTTGCGCCTGGAGGATCTGTTCTTGATCCTCCGGGTCGAGTTCGGATCGCCGTGGACGTACAGGTAGTTCACGCCGTCCTCCTCCATGAGGTCCGCGACATCGAGCTGGCCGATCTCTTCCAGCCTCGCTCCGGTGAACAGGCCGAGAATCGAGAGCCATTGGTAGTCGAGGATCTGGTCCTTGGTCATCTTCTTCTTGAACTTGTCGGGCTGGCCAGCGACGAAGAATGTGGACGAGAAGATGATGCCGAGTTCCTCGTCCGTGTAGGGCAGGACGGATGGTTCCGCCTCGCCTTGCGTGTCCGCGTGGAAGGTGACCCTGATCTGTTCCGCCGGGTTGGTGTCGATGAAGCCGCCGTCAACGGCATGGCTGAGGACGGCCTTGAGCGCTCCCAGGTACTTGTTGTTCACGGTCGTGGGGTTCAGCAGCTTGTACTCGGCCCCGTTCTTCTGATCCTGTTCGACCTTGGCCAGGAGCTTCGGGAACGGGAGCCTGCGGATCTCCTTGGGGAGGTGAGCGGGGAGCTTGAGCAGGGCTTCCTTGAACTGCCGGAAGTGGGACTTGGTGATGGCCTGGATCGGGAGGTTGCCGACCAGTTCAATGAAACGGTTCACGGAGGCCTCGAAGTCCCGCTCCGTCATGGGCGCAGGCTTGCGCTCTCGCAGGTAGCTTTCCCAGATGGCGGACAACAGGGGGTTGTCTGCGGACGGGACGAGCTTCCGGTCCTGATCATGGCCAGTGACGCTCTGCTGGATGATGCCGGGGATGGACGACAGGACCGGGTTGGCCTGTGCGCCGTTGATCACGATGATCTGGGCCTGGGGAGCGGCAGGGGATGGGGTTGGGACCCACTCTCCGTCCAGGCGCTTGAGGATCGCCTCCTGGGCTTCGATCTTTTTTTGGATCAGGGAGAGGCAGAGTTTCTGGAAATTGGATGACATCAGGTCGGCCACCTTGAAGTCATGGGCGTCAAGGAAGGCCAGGGCCTCGTCCTGAATGAGCGAGGTGTCCCCGGTGGCGAGGCAGAGTCCTCCTCCCTGGATGAACAGCCGGGCATGCTCACGCTTGCGGCGGACGACATCCGGCGAAAGGCCGACGCGGGGGAATGGCTCCGGGGTGAACTCAAGGCCCCGCTGTTCGTGGAGCTGGCGGAGATGCTCTTGCGTCTCCTCCCATTCGCGGAGTTCCTTCTCGCTGGGCTTGGCTACCGTCCGCTCCATCTCATCATGGGACAGGACCTCATGCAGGTAGAGCAGGGCGAGGCGGGTAAGTTCGTAGTCCTGAACGGAGTCGAGGTCCGTGAGGTTGCGCTGGGCCGGAGCCTCCAGGGGAGCGGCCAGCTTTTTCTCGGCCTCAAGCCGTCTTCGATGGGCCGTGAATTCCTGATCGACCTTGACGGCCAGCACCCGGCATTTGGCCTTGGCCTCTTTCGGGTCCTTGGTCTTCAGGCTGTGGACGATTTCCCGCTTGGGGGCGTAGACTTCGAGGAGATCGGCAGGGATGCGGACCCGGAAGTAGTAGACCGCGCCTCGCCGCTGGAGGTGGTTGCACAATGACATCGCGTTCATGCCCCTTGTGTACCAGCTTTGTGTAACACTTTGAAGCAGAAGCGCATAAAAAAACAACCGCTTAGAATAAATCCAAGCGGTTGCATTCTTTTGGTGCCGAAGAGAGGACTCGAACCTCCACCGGGGAACCCCGACTAGACCCTGAACCTAGCGTGTCTACCAATTCCACCACTTCGGCGTGACGTGAGAAGCGTGTTTATGTGAGCAGCCTGCCTTTGGCAAGCATTTTGTTCAGATTTTTTTGATTAAATTATTTTATCAATCATTTCAAATTATTGAAGCGTGACTAGTGAGATTTCCCGTTGGGTCGGCCTTTGTTGAAGCCTGGGGTCTTTTGGTATAGAGGCGAGGCAGCCAGTTTTCGGGAGGGAGACATTTCATGCATTGCGTCACATGGCCGGACCAGATCGGCGGCCTGGAAAAGGGGTCCTGCGTCACCATCGGCAATTTCGACGGGGTCCATATCGGACACCAGCGACTCATTGCCCGCGTGCGGGACCTGGCCGCCGGCCTTGGGGTTCCGTCCGTGGTCATCACCTTCGAGCCTCATCCCCTGCGTTTCTTCACGGGCAAGAAGACGCCCCCGTTCATTACTCTCTATGAACAGCGGGCCGAGCTGATCAAGGCTCTGGGCATCGACCACCTGCTCTGCCTGGAGTTCAACCAGGAACTGGCGAGCATGAGCCCCGAGGAGTTCGTGCGCCGCATCCTGGTGGATGGGCTCAAGGTCAGGGAACTGGTCATCGGCTACGACTACGCCTTCGGCAAGGGCCGCGCCGGCAACTACGGGCTGCTGACGGTGCTCGGGAAGCAGTGGGGTTTCGGCGTGGAACAGCTGGAGCCGGTCATGGTCGACCAGGCCATCGTCAGCTCGACGCGTATCCGCGATCTGGTCGAGGCCGGCGACGTCTGGGCTGCCAAGTCGCTGCTGGGCCGGTTCTACCGCGTCTCGGGCGACGTCGTGCACGGCCAGAACCGTGGCGGCAGGCTGCTGGGCTTTCCCACGGCCAACGTCCATCTCGTGGACGAGCTTTTCCCCAAGACGGGCGTCTACTGCTGCTGGGCCGAGCTTGAAGGCCAGGTCCACCAGGCCGTGGCCAATATCGGGTACAACCCGACCTTCGGCAACGACGTGCTCTCGGTCGAAGTGCACATCCTCGACCTGGACCGGGATCTCTACGGCAAGACCCTCAAGGTCCATTTCGTGCAGCGGCTGCGCGGGGAACGCAAGTTTTCCAGCCTCGACGAACTCAAATCCCAGATAGGCAAGGACGTCGCGCTGGGGAGGACCATCCTGGCCCTGCCCGAGGCCCGCCTGGTCTGAGGGTTTTCATGCGCGCTTTTCTCCGCATTCTTTTCCGGCCCTACACGGAACTGGTCCGCAGCTACCATTCCATCGTGAGCTTCAAATGGCTGGCCCTGGGCGTGGTCGTCGGGGCCATGACGGGCCTGGGCGCCGTGGCGTTCTATGTCGGCGTGGAAGCCCTGGGGCATCTGCTGCTGCGCCACCTGGCGGGCTTCTCCCTGCCCGTTCCCGCCGGCGAACAGCTCCTGTCCGGCGATCCCGGGCCCTACAGGCCATGGCTGCTCTTCCTCTTTCTGGGCGGCGTGGGGCTTCTGACCGGGTGGCTGGTCCACCGTTTCGTGCCCCAGACCCGCCATGGCGGCACCGACGGCACGGACTCCATGATCAAGTGCTTCCATCGTCAGGAAGGGCATCTTGCACCGGCGGTTCCCCTCATCCGGGTGGGAACGTCCGTGCTGACCATCGCCGCCGGCGGCAGCGCCGGTCGAGAGGGGCCAATTTCCCTGCTCGGGGCCGGGTTCGGTTCCTGGCTGGCCGGGAAACTCCGGCTTTCGGTCAAGGAACGTCGCATCATGCTCCTGGCCGGCGCCGCAGGCGGGCTCGGGGCCATTTTTCGCGCGCCCCTCGGCGGGGCGCTCACGGCTGTGGAGGTCATCTACCGCGAGGACTTCGAGGCCGAAGCCCTGCTGCCTTCCATCCTGTCCTCGGTGGTCTCCTACTCCATCTTCACCCTGATATTCGGATCCGAGCCCATTTTCGGGATACCCAAATTCGAGTTCTCGGACATCCGCGAGCTGCCCGTTTACGCCTTGCTTGGACTGGTTTGCGCGGTTTCGGGCTGGTTCTACGTGAGCACGTTCCGGGCCATCAAATACAGGGTGTTCTGGCCTCTGACCGACCGCTTCGGCTTCATCCCGGCCATGACCCTGGGGGGATTCGGCATGGCCGCACTGGGCGTCGCCTTCCCGGAGCTGCTGGGCGGTGGCACCGGCTGGCTTGAGCTGGCCATGCTCGGCAAGCTCTCCGTGGCCATGATGGCCGGAATGGTCGTCGGCAAGACCCTGGCCACCTCGGTGGTCATAGGCTCGGGCATGAGCGGCGGCATGTTCGCGCCGGCCCTCTTCGTCGGCGGCATGAGCGGCGGCGTGGTCGGCACCCTCGGGCAGCGTTTTTTTCCCGGCGTGGTCACGGAGCCGGGCGGGTACGTGCTGGTGGGCATGGCCGCCTTCTTCTCGGGCGTGGCCAACGCGCCCATCGGGCCCCTGGTCATGGTCTGCGAGCTGACTCAGGGCTACGGGCTGCTGGCGCCCCTCATGCTGGCCTCGGCCGTGACCCTGGTCCTGGGGCGCAACGTGTCGCTCTACGAGAATCAGGTGGACAACAAGTTCGAGTCGCCGGCCCACGTCAGCGACGCGACCATCAACATCCTGGAGCGGGAGCAGGTCCGGGACCACTACAAGCCCGGCCGGGTCAGCATCGTGGAGGAGGGCACGCACTTCGGGGCCCTGACGGACATCATCGTCAACGCGAGCGAACTCTGCTTCCCGGTGCGCGGGGCGGACGACAGGATAACGGGCATCCTGGCGGTGCAGGACCTGCGCAAAGTGCTGTACGAGGAGAGCCTGTGCGAGCTTCTGGTGGCCGGTGACGTCGCGCGCAAGGCCGTGCTGTTGCGCCCCGACGAGGACCTGTACACGGCGCTGCTCAAATTCGTGGAATCCGACCTGGCGCAGTTGCCCGTCGTGGACAGCGAGGACCCGACCAGGGTCCTGGGGATGCTGGCCAGGGAGGACGTCTTCACGGCCTACGCCAGGACGCTCAAGGCGATGAAGGCGCAGGCCTGACGGACTGTCCGGGGCGTCTGCCTCCCCCGCATGGGCCTGTGGCCGAAAAAACGAATCCCCGCCCGGACATTCCGGACGGGGATTCGTCGTTGCAGAATCAGGAATCGAGTGACGTCTAGACCTTGGCGGCCTGCAGTTCCTCGGCGGTGTAGTCCCAGCCGACGTTGTGGGGCGGCAGGAGTTCGGTCTGGAAGAAGCGGGGCAGCTGGTCGTCGGCGTCGGTGAAGCCGGCGCGCTTGTTGAAGTCCAGCTCGTCCTTCAGGCAGTTCACGCCCATGCCCACCAGTTCGTCCACGCTGTAGTCCTTGCCGATGAGGCCCGAAACCAGCTTGGCCATGCACGGCACGCCGCGCGCGTCGTCAAGCACCGCGAAGGCCACGAACAGGCAAAGGCCCAGGGAGTCCACGGCCGCCGTGGCGACCTGCAGGTTCTTGGAGATCTCGATGTTGCCTTCCTTCTTGTGGCCGTCCACGTCGCCGCCGCATTTGAGCACGTTCTGGCACACGCCGTAGCCGGCGGTGTGGTCGGCGCCCATGGGGGTCGTGGCGTAGGTCACGCCGACGCCCTTGACGGCGCGCGGGTCATAGGCGGGCAGGGCCTGGTTCTTGACCACGGGCACGCGGTCCACGCCGAAGGCCTGGGCCGTGTACGCCGTGCCGTTGCCGTAGATGCGGCCCAGCGGGTCCTTGGTCCCGACCTTGGCCAGTTCGGCCAGCACGCCCTTGCCGTCGCCCCAGGCGATGATCCCGGCTTCCATGGCCATTGCCATGGTGTTGGCCATCTCGATGGTGTCCATGCCCGCTTCGTCGCAGGTGCGGTCCATGTTCGCGATGTCGTCCAGGTTGTCGACCAGCAGGTCCGCGCCGAAGCCCCAGATGGTCTCGTACTCGAAGCCCGTGGTCAGGTACTTGCCGTCCTTGTCATGGTAGACCTGCGAGCACTGGATGATGCAGCCCGTGTGGCAGCCGTGCTTGGTCTTGCCGCCGCGTTTCTCGATGTTGGCGGCCAGGGTCTCGCCGGAGATCTTCTCGGCGCCGTCGAACTTGCCCATGCGGAAGTTCTTGGTCGGCAAAGCGCCGGCCTCGTTGATGACGTTGACCA
>DPKT01000310.1:0-3863 GCA_003542385.1 Desulfomicrobium sp. | reverse complement strand
TGGCGGCGCCGTCGAGGACGATGGCCTTGACGCCCTTGGAGCCCATGACCGCGCCCATGCCGCCGCGGCCGTGGCTGCGAATCTTGTGATCCGGATCCTTGACGGAGATGTTGGCCATGGCCAGCCGCTCCTCGCCGGGCACGCCGATGGTCATGATCCCGACCTTGTCGCCGAAACGCTTTTCCATCTCTTCGATGACGGCGAAATTCTGCATGCCGATGACGGCGCTTTCTTCATGAATGGAGACACCGGCCTGGTCCACGTGCAACCGGTACCATTTTTCCTCCCGGGGCCGGCCTTCAATGATCAGCGCCTGGATACCGAGCTTGGCGAATTGCTGGGCGGTGGTGCCGCCGGCATTGCTCTCCTTGATGCCGTAGGTCAGCGGGCTCTTGCCGCCCACGGACATGCGCCCGGAGTTGGCCGCCGGCGTGCCCGACAGCATGCCGGGCGCGAAGACCAGCTTGTTGTTGGGTCCCAGGGGGTGACAGGTCGGCGGTACTTCCGCCGCCACAATGGTACTGGTCAAAGCCCGGCCGCCGAGGGTGCGCCACGCTTCCGGAACCGCCTCGGTTTTGACCGTCAGGTCGGTCATGTTCACGCGAATGATGTTCATGCTGTTGTCTTCCTCCCCTTTTGTTTCTCGGGACGCGCCGGTGCCTTTCCAGGTGTGGGAGGCCCTGCCGTTTCCGGCAAAACCCGTCGGCCGTCCGCCATAAAGACCGTCTTCCCAGGCGGTGCCGGCTCGGAACCGGTCATTGCGAAACGCTGCTTCACAACGAAGTCGCGGATCCATCTCGCAACTCCGAACGTGAGGCGTTATAGCATGGAGAAACAAGGGACTTACAGGTGAGAATAAGGGTAATTATCGGGTAATTTAATCTACCCTATACGATCCAGGATCTGCCCCGCATCCATCGACAGCCATACTTCAAGCCGTATACACAGAATCTCGACCAATCCGACCGCAGGGCATGGAGGGTCGTCCTCCGGCCCCCTCAGGCTTCGTCAGCAACCAGGGGTCGACGGGCAGCCAGAAAAGCGTGCAGATTAATGCCGCCGCGACGCAAACCAAGCTTGCGGCGGATATTCTTGCGATGGGTCTGGACGGTTTCGAAAGCCAGATTCAGGGCATCGCAGATCTCCTTGCTGGTGCAGCCGGCCTGGATGAAGCGGCAGATGCGGATTTCCGTTTTACTGAGTTTGAGCAGATGGGCGTCCAGTTCCGTTTCCTGGCCGCTGGTCAAACCGATCAACTGCTCCCGCACCAGGTTGAGATAACTGCCGCGTACTTCCGCGCTCGGTTCACGACGGATCTTGTCCAAGGCCGGCAACAACTGATCCCTGACTTTGCGCGCCAGAATGCGCCCGAATTCGCGACGCTCATCGTCGATGCTGTGCATGACGTTGCGCAGGGTGACGTTCATCTCCTCCACCTGGTGTTTTTCCTGTCGCAGCAACTGTTCCGACTCGGCCAGGGCCCGGGTGCGCTCCGCCACCAACCGCTCCAGTTCCTGGCGGGAGTCGACCAGCCAGCTGATATCGTTGAGTACCAGTATGAAGCCGCGCAAACCGCTGGTTTCGGGTTGCAGGGTCACCAGGCGCAGACGGAAATGGTGACGCCCCCCGGCCAGGGCGATTTCGTGATGGCCGTCGGCGGGAAAGGCGGCCAAAACCCCTTCAGGATCCTGCTGGGTCATTTCCAGCAAGGTCCAGAATGGGATTCCGAGAGGGTTGCGACCGGCGAAAAATTCCGCCGCGGCCGGGTTGGTCCGGGTTACCCGCCCCTCATGATCGGCCACCAGCACCAAGTTGGTGGTCGCGGCAAAGATGTTCTGCAGTTTGCTGCGCTCCAGCAGCAGAGCCCGGTTGGCGGCCCGCAACCAGAGCAGTTCGTCATGGGTCCCGTCGGGAGCCGGACGGCAAACCAAGGCCTGACGCAGCAGTTGGCAAATTTGCTTCAACTCCGAGACCTTGGACCTATCGCCTTGCCGGTTGTGCTCCAGTTGTTCCTGGCATAGCGTCAGCAGCTGTTCGCAACAAATCGCGGCCTGCTGCGCCAGGCCGCCCGCGTCGCCGAAATCCCTGGCTTCCTGTAACAGCCATTCAGCCAGGCGCCGCAGACCGTCAATGCGATCCGCACGATCCTTGTCCATGTCTTAACTCCCTGCCGGTTTTGCAGAATCCGAGAAAATACCCGGCCTGCCACGGTTTCTGTCTTGCACCTGACGCCTGCCCCTGCGCCTCGCGAAGATCTCGCAGGAGTCATTTCGCCAATCCGATCCGATTTCGTCCCCTTTTCAGCTTGCATACCGTTTGAGGGTGCCTTAAAAAGTAAGAACAGGCAAGCAACCTATCCAAGGAGCGGGGCGTGAAAAAAGCGAAAACCAAGGACATGAGTGTTTTGGGAGAGGTTTGGTTCAGCAAGGCCGGCCAGGAATTCCTCGGTCACAGCCGCATCGAATTGCTGGAAAAAATCGATCAATACGGCTCCATCACCAAGGCCGGCAAGGCCCAGGGCATCAGCTACAAAACCGCCTGGGAGCAGGTTGACGCCCTCAACAACCTGGCTGACGAGCCCCTGGTAATCCGCACCACCGGCGGACGCGGCGGCGGCGGCACCCGTCTGACGGAAGCCGGTCAGGAAGTGGTGAAGCGTTACCGGATGATACAACGGGAACACGAGCGCTTCCTGCAATCCATCGGCGAACACCTCGAAGAGGGAGAAAAATTCTACCAGTTTCTGAGGAAGATCAACATGAAAGTCAGCGCCCGCAATCTCTGGTCGGGACGTGTGGAAAAGATCTCGCGCGGCGAGGTCAACGCCCTGGTGGAACTGCAACTCAAAGGCGAAGATCGCCTTTCCGCCCTGATCACGACGGAAAGCCTGGAAGCTCTCGGTCTGACCGAGGGCAGTGAAGTGCTGGCCATGGTCAAGGCGCCGGCAGTGATGATCGTCAAGGATCTGGGCAGCGCGCGCCTCAGCGCCATCAACAGCCTGCAGGGCACGGTGCGAACCATCATCCGCGGTACGGTCAACGCCGATCTCACCCTGGAACTGCCCGGCGGCAGCACCGTCAGCGCCACCCTGACCCTGGCCGGCGATCAGCACCTGGAGTTGCAGGAAGGCGATACCGCCTGGGCGGTGTTTCAGGAATCCAGCATCATCCTCGGTGTGTTGTGAAAAAATCCGGCTCCGTCAACGAAATTCACATCAACAGCTGGGATCAACTGCAGACCGAGTTGTTCGCCGAATCCTGGAATTCCGACCTCGGCCGGTTCCGGTCGCGATTCGCCTTTCGCGGTCTGTCCGACGCCCGCTATGCCCTGAAAACCACCCTGATGCGCCTCGGCGGCCCCTATGGCCAACTGGAGCGCCACCTGATGCGCAATTTCAAAAAATATGCGCACCGCTCCACGGTGGAAGCCGATTCCTTCTGGCACTGGATGTCCAGGGCCCAGCACTACGGCCTGCCCACCCGCCTGCTGGATTGGACCTATTCCCCCTTTGTGGCCATGCACTTCGCCACCGCCAACATCTGCAAATTCGACCTGGACGGCGTCATCTGGGCGGTCAACTACATAAAAACCCACCAATTGCTGCCCAAGGCCTTGCGGCACAAACTCGAAGCAGAGGGAGCCAACGTCTTCACGGTGGAAATGCTGTCCGAAGAGATTCGCAATCTGAATGAATTGTCGCACCTGTCCCGCGACAATGCCGTGATCTTCTTCGAGCCGCCATCCATGGAGGAACGCATCGTCAACCAGTTCGCCTTCTTTTCCGTGGTCTCCAACCCGGAAAGACTGCTCTGCGATTTTCTGCGCGAGCACCCGGAGATATGGCGCAAGATCATCATTCCGGC
>DPKT01000288.1:13008-13247 GCA_003542385.1 Desulfomicrobium sp. | reverse complement strand
TGGTCAACAGCTTCGACCGCTCGGGCCGGGTGTACCAGGCCATGGTCCTGCGCGGGTTCGAGGGCCGCTTCGTGTCCGTGGCCCGCTTCCAGGCCCGCCCCGGGGACCTGCTCTTCGCCCTGGCCTGGACCGCGGCCACGGCCGGCCTGATGGCCATGGACCTCTTCCCGGAGATTTTTCATGCCTGAAACCCCGATCTTCGCCCTGGAAAACGTCTCCTTCACCTACCCTTCGGGGCG
>DPKT01000288.1:400-12963 GCA_003542385.1 Desulfomicrobium sp. | reverse complement strand
AACGGCAGCGGCAAGACCACCCTCTTCCACGTCATCATGGGCCTCTTGAAGCCGCAATCGGGGAGGGTGCTCTTCCACGGCTGCCCCGTGAGCGGCGAAAAGGAGTTCCGCGCCCTGCGCCGCGAGGTGGGGCTCGTCATGCAGAGCGCCGAGGACCAGCTCTTCAATCCCACGGTCCTCGACGACGTGGCCTTCGGCCCCCTGAACCTCGGGCTGTCGGCCGAGGAGGCGAGGGAGCGGGCGGAGGAAACCCTTCGGGAACTGGGCCTTGCGGGCTTCGGAAGCCGCCTGACCCACCGCCTTTCGGGCGGCGAGAAGAAGCTCGTCTCCCTGGCCACGATCCTGTCCATGCGACCGAGCGTCCTGCTCCTGGACGAGCCGACCAACGGCCTGGACCCGCAGACCCGGGAGCGCATCATCGAAATCCTGGACGCCCTGCCCACAGCGCGCATCATCATCTCCCACGACTGGGACTTCCTGGCGCAGACCACGACGCGGTTCATGACCATCAAGGACGGCCGCCTCCTGACCGACATTCCCCACCTGCCGCACCGCCACGTGCACGCCCATCCCCTGGGGGACGAGCCGCACCATCACCACGACTAGGCGCCTGCGGCAGGAACGCGAAATTCCTTCAGCTGGAGGCCTAGCTCGGCATGGAGCCGCCGGGCCTCGGCGGTGCGCGCCTCCTTGGCGGCCATCTCCAGGTTCCGGGCCGCTTCGCCCAGTTCCTGCAGCCCCATGTTGAACAAGGTCCCTTTCAGCATGTGCGCCGCGTCGGCCATTCCGGCCCAGTCTTCACGGGCCTGGGCCTCTTCGAGGCTGCCCAGCGTTCCGCCGACCGTGTCGCGCCCGATGGCGTACAGTTCCCGAACCTCTTCGAGCCCGAGGCCGTAGACCCGGCACAGGTGATCCAGCACCCTCCGCTCCAGACTATTCTCCACGTCGTACTCCTTTTTTGGTGAAATGCCGTCCCGAAGGATCATTGCGCCCAGGGATCGTCCCGGTCAACTCCCCGCAGAGCGGGGGTGTCCGGCGCATCCGCGCCGCGTCTGCGCCGGGAGTTGACCCGGGGCGCGAATTGTCCTTATGAGATTCCACGGTGTGAAGTCTTCACAGTTCACGCGCCCCAAGGAGACCCAAATGGACCCAGCATTGGCCAAGCCCTTCATCAAAGCCACCAAGGACGTGCTCGCCGCCATGGCCGCCCTCGACGTCGTCGCGGGGACGCCCTACATCAAGAAGGACAAGATGGCCCGCGGCGACGTCTCGGCCGTGATCGGCATCACGGGCGACAAGCACGGCACCTTTTCCATATCCTTCGACCGCAAGACCGCCGTGCACATCGTCAAGCAGATGCTCGGCGACGCCATCGAGGACATCCTGCAGGACGTGCAGGACGCCGTTGGCGAGATCACCAACATGATCTCCGGCCAGGCCCGCGTCGGCCTGGTGGACATGGGCCTGAAGCTCCAGGGCTCCACCCCTTCGGTCATCATGGGCGACAACCACACCATCGCCCACATGACCTCGGCCCTGGCCATCGCCATCCCATTCTCCTGCGAAGCCGGGACCTTCACCCTCGAATTCTGCTTCGACTAGCCCCATGAACGGCGCGGGGAACATCAACGACCAGGTCTCGCAGCTCCTCCTCGGGGCCAGCGCCCGCTCCATCGACGCGCCCAAGGAGTTCGACCTCATGGAGATGCCCGTCGAGGGCGTGGCCGCCTTCTGGCTGTCCGTGAAAAAGACCCTCGACGCC
This sequence comes from Desulfomicrobium sp., assembly GCA_003542385.1. Lineage (GTDB taxonomy): Bacteria > Desulfobacterota > Desulfovibrionia > Desulfovibrionales > Desulfomicrobiaceae > Desulfomicrobium. The sequence continues at coordinate 11,201 of DPKT01000288.1, read as the reverse complement.
AAAAAAAAGGACGACGGCTTCCTGCTGGAGGAGGCCCGCCACACGCGCGAGCCCCACGTGCGATTCCTGCTGGAGCTGGCCGCCTCGTCCTTCCCCGCCTCCCGCTGCGAGGAGCTGGCCCAGGTGCGCAAGCGCAACATCCTGGCCGAGCTGCATCGCAAGTACGTTCTCATGGCCATCGGGCTCCTGGGCATCGTGTCCAAGGAGAACCCGCAGAAGGTCATGATCCGCTTCCTGTCCAAGTTCCACATCGCGCCGATCTTCGAGAAGCAGGTCTTCGACGTGGCCCAGGTCATGCTCAAGAACCTCGACAACTCCGAGCTCAACAAGGCCAAGTTCCTGAACATCGACCACAAGCTCAAGATCGAGGCCCTGATCATCAATCTTATCTTCTACTGCATGCTGGCCAGGCGCAGCGGGGTCGAGTCCCTGCTGGACTACCAGGAGTTCATCTCCTCCCAGTACTTCAAGGACGGGCTGACGCTCATCTGCGACGGGTTCGACTACGACTTCGTCAAGTTCCGCCTGAACCTGGTCAAGAAGGAGATCCTGGAAGCCACGGAGCTGAAGATGGACCTGTCCATGTACATGATGTCGGCCATCAAGTCCGGCGTGCCCTTCGCCGACCTCTACCTCGTCGCCAAGGCCTACCTGCCGTGAAAAAAGGCCGCCCCCTCGCGGGAGCGGCCTTGCATCGATGCATGAAACACCCCGGAATCACTCCTGGGCTTTCTTCTTCTTTTCCGGTCCCTTAAGCTGGATCTGCTGGTTGTTTTCCTTGACCCTGGCCGGCTTGCGGTGCTCCGAGTGCATGAAGAGGCAGTCCGTGGGGCAGTGGTCCACGCAGATGCCGCAGTACACGCAGGAATAGGGGTCGACCTCCCAGGTCTTGGCCTCCTTGTTCACGGTGATGCACTGGGACGGGCACTTCTTCTGGCACATGCCGCACATGATGCATTCCTCGATCCTGATGTCGAGGTTGCCGCGCACATTCTCGAAGGTCTCGCGGACCTGAAACGGGTAGAGCCGCGTATGTGTCTTGCTCAGGAAGTTCCTGAGCACGGTCGCTGTCATATCGAACATGGGGCCTCCTTAACGTTCCGTACAGCTGATGCAGGGATCGATGGACAGAGCGATAATCGGCACGTCGGCCATTTCGCAGCCGGGGAGCATCGCCAAGAGCGGCGGCACGTTGGCGAATGTGGGGGTACGGATGCGGACGCGGTCCAGATACTTGTCCCCGGTCGCCCTGACGTAGTACATCAGCTCGCCGCGGGGCTGCTCGGAACGGCAGACGATCTCGCCCGTGGGCTTGCCCTTGACCTTGGCGGCGATCTCGCCGTCCGGGATCTTGGAGATGAGCTGGCGCACGATGTCGATGGACTGGTACAGCTCGCGGAAGCGGACCATGGTCCGTGCCCAGCTGTCGCCGTCCTTCTCCACCACCGGGGCGAAGTCGATGTATTTGTAGGCTCCGTAGCCCGTCATGCGCATGTCCTGGGCCACGCCCGAGCCGCGCAGCTGCGGGCCGGCCGCCCCCAGCTCGTAGGCCTGCTGGTACGTCAACACGCCGACGCCCACGGTGCGCTTCTTGACGGTGTAGTCGTTGGTCAGGACGGCCTTGATCTTGTCCAGTTCCGTCTCCAGCTCGTCGACGACCTGCAGGACCCAGCGCAGCTGCTCGGGGCTCATGTCGCGGCGCACGCCGCCGATCTTGTTGACGGAGATGATGACGCGGTTGCCGGCCGTGGCCTCCATGACGTCCATGACGCGCTCGCGGATGCGCCAGGCGTGCATGAACATGCTCTCCATGCCGAAGGCGTCGGCCAGCAGGCCCAGCCACAGCAGGTGCGAATGCATGCGGTGCAGCTCGGACCAGACGACGCGCAGGAAGTCCGCGCGCTGCGGGACCTCGATGCCCATCAGGCCCTCGATGCACATGCAGTAGGTGTGGGCGTGGATGCAGCTGCAGATGCCGCAGACGCGCTCCACGATCTGGACCATCTGGTCCATGTCACGGATTGAGGCCAGGGTCTCCAGGCCGCGGTGCACGTAGCCCAGGGTCGGCAGGGCTTCCTTGACGATCTCGTCCTCGAGGACGAGCTTCAGATGCAGCGGTTCGGGCAGAACCGGGTGCTGGGGGCCGAAAGGTACTATGGTCGCCATGCTATGCTCCCTCCCCGGCTGATTCGGCCTTGTTGACCGTGAACTTGCAGAAGGGGAACTTCTTCACTTCCTCCTCCAGGTAGAAATGCCCGCCGAAATCGAGGGCCAGGCCGTCGAACGTGATGCCGAAATGGTCCTGGGTCTCGTTCTCGATGACCAGGGCGGCGAAATAGATGCCGGAAATGCTCGGCACCACCCTGTCCGCCTTGGCCACGTTCAGGCGCAGGTGCGTCAGCTTCAGGTCCAGGTCGAAGTGGTACAGCAGGTCGAAGCTGTCGCCCAGATCGACGCAGGTCATGGTCACGAAGCGGTACCCCTTGTTCTTGAGAGCCAGCACCTCGGAAGAGAGCTGCCCCTTCACCAGATTCATCGTTTCAAATGCCATATCTTACCTCGTGACCTGACGATCTTCGCGGTTTTCGTAAAACTCCCTGGCCTTCTTGAGGTCGGCCACCAGAGGCTCCGTATCCTTCTCGGGCCGGCGCTTCTTGAGCTTCTCCAGGGCCAGGACCACGCCGTCGATGATGGCCTCGGGCTTGGAGGGACAGCCGGGGACGTAGACATCCACCGGGATGACCTTGTCCACGCCGCCCACGACGTTGTACGCCTCGCGGAACACGCCGCCCGAGGTGCCGCACGCGCCGATGGCGATGACGGCCTTGGGGTCGGGCATCTGGTCGTAGATGTTTTTCAGTGCCTTGGCGTTTCTGGGGTTGACCGTTCCGGAGACGACAAGGATGTCGGCGTGCTTGGGGTTGCCGATGTTCAGGATGCCGAAGCGTTCGACATCGTACACCGGGGTGAGGCAGGCCAGCACCTCGATGTCGCACCCGTTGCAGCTCCCGCAATCGAAATGGATGAGCCACGGGGACTTCACCCGGGATGTGTGCAGCAGATCTTGAAAAAAGCCCATATCTGAACTCCGTTGGTACTTAGAAGGACTTGGCGTACAGAAGCGCCATGTTGAAGAAGGACAAGCTGATGCCTACTGCCCACACGTAGGTCAGCATCCATTTCCACGTCATTCTGGGCGTCACGTTGTCGATGATGATCTCGGCCATGTAGGTCACGGCCAGCAGGATCACCAGGCCGATCCAGCTCGTGCTCCAGAACAGGCTGCAGATGGCCAGGATGAGCACGATGTCGTACCAGTGGGCGATTTCCAGAATGGCCAGATAGGGCCCGGAGTATTCGGTCAGCACGCCGCGCACCAGTTCCTGGTGGGCATGGTGGCTGGCCGAGATGTCGAAGGGCGACTTGCGCAGCTTGATGGTCAGCGCGAAGGTCAGCACGAGGTACAGAAGCGGGAGCGCGAGGAAGATCGGACGATCGTAGGCCAGGATGTCGGCGATCTTGAAGCTGTCGGTGACGAAGTAGATGCCGACGAAGACGATGATCAGAAGCGGTTCGTAGGTCAGCATCTGGATCAGCTCGCGCTGGGCGCCGAGCTGGGAATAGGGCGACGGCACGGCCAGGGCGCCCACGACCATGAACACCGCGCCGATGGTCATGACGAAGAAGATCATGAGCAGGTCGGCCTGCATGGCGAAGAGGGCCACGCAGAGGATCGAGGCGATCAGGTAGATGTGCACGCAGAAGATCTGCCAGTAGTTGACCACCTGGGGCTCTTTGCCCAGCAGCTTGATGACGTCGTAGAAGGGCTGCAGGATCGGCGGCCCGAAACGGCCCTGGAACCAGGCGGTGAGGCGGCGGTCGATGCCGGCCAGCAGGCCGCCGGCGAGAGGTGCCAGGATGATTGCCAGGATGACGAAGCTAATTGTCTTGAAGTCCATTTAGAACACCCCCGCCAGCAAGATGATCAGAATGCCGATGGCGACCAGGTTGATCCAACCGGTGATCCGGGATTCGCCAATGAGGCTTTGCATGTACCAGTTCGTGGTCTTGAAGTCGGCCCATACGCCAAGGGGGCCCTTGAAGCCGAGTTTGCGCGAATCGCCGGGGTCCTGCAGGCCGCACACGTACGGCGTGACGTAGTTGCCGCGCTTGATGAGGCGCTTGGAGGATGAGGCGCGCACCGCGTAGATGACGCCCAGGGTCATGACCACGAACACCGGGTACAGTGCGAACATGCCGATGTTGTTGGAGATAACGCCGCGGGCCGCGATGTAGAGGTCGGTGTCGTAGAAGCGCTCCAGGACCGGCAGCACCATGGAGGTGTAGAGGCCCGGGGCCACGAAGCTGATCAGGACCGCGGCCACGGCCAGAGTCAGGAGCGGCAGGCGGGTCAGGCAGGGCTGGCTTTCGGCCAGGGGCGCCTTGTCCGGCACCACGGAGGTCATGAGCAGGCCGAGCCAGCGGCCCCAGAAGACCATGGTCAGGGCCGACCCGACGGCCAGCATGAGCACGACCAGCGGCAGGTGGGCCGAGGCTTCGACGGCCATCCACTTGGACAGCAGGGCGCCGAAGGGCGGCAGGAACATGGTCACGATGCCGATGACGGCGACCATGGTCGTGCGGGGCATGACATTGATCAGGCCGCGCATGTCCTCGATGTCGCGGCTGCCGATGTGCTGCTCGATGGTGCCGACGCACAGGAACATGAGGGCCTTGGAGATGGCGTGGAAGACGATCAGGAGCACGGCCGCGGCCATGGCCGCAGGCGTGTTGATGCCCGCGCAGGCCACGATCATGCCGAGGTTGCTGATGGTCGAGTAGGCCAGGATCTTCTTGCCGTTGCTCTGGGACAGGGCCAGGACGGCGGCGCCCAGGAAGGTCACGGCGCCGAACAGGGCCACGTAGTTGCTGAAGACGGTGCCGGCGAAGGCCGGGGCCAGGCGGATGACCAGGTACACGCCCGCCTTGACCATGGTGCTCGAGTGCAGCAGCGCGGAGATGGGCGTCGGTGCGACCATGGCGCCGCACAGCCAGCTCTGGAAGGGAAGCTGGGCGGCCTTGGTGAAGCCGGCGAAGCACAAAAGGCCCACGGGAAGCAGGATCAGCTTGGAGGCGGATTCCGCGGTGATGATCTCCTGCAGGGACAGGGGCAGGCCCTGGGAGCGGAAGATGACCAGCGCCAGGACGAAGGCCACGCCGCCCAGCATGTTCATCCACAGGGCACGGGTGGCGTTCTTGACCGCGATCTCGGTGTCGTCATGCTTGATGAGCATGAACGAGCAGAACGTCGTCACTTCCCAGAAGAAATACAGCCACAGCAGGTTGTTGGAGAAGACCAGCCCGTTCATGGCGCCCAGGAACAGGACCATGAAGAAAAAGAAGCGCCCCTGCCGGGACGTGGCCAGCTTCAGATGGTGCTCGTGCTCCTTCATGTAGGCCAGGCCGTACACGCAGATGAGCGACCCGACGATGGAGATGACCATGCACATGATCATGGAGAACTGGTCCACGTAGATCGCGGGCCCCATGTTCTCGCCGGGGTTCATGAACAGCTCGAGAAAGGCCAGGGGCACGATCTGCAGCAGGGTCAGGACGGCGATGAGCTTGTTCTTCATCCGGTAGGCTATGCCGAGGATGACGAACAGGAGCGCGAAATCGAGGATGGCGATCAGGCCGTCGGGGTTGATCCCGAGAAAACTCTCGGGCGTGAAGGAAATCGCCCCCGACTGCACCAGCGCAAGCGATGCGACGGAGACGACCACGCCGGTTCCGATAACCAGCGCGGACCTCAGGGGTTTGACATTGATCAGACACAACACTGCCGCGATGAACGGCAGGGCGATGCTAATCCCTATCAGTTGCGGGGCTAGCATAGGCAAAAAACCTCCTTGCAATTTTGTCCAGTCACCATAGACGCCAGTATAAGTTCAGCCGGCTGAACCGGCTGACTACTTCCCACGGAAAGAGCAGTAACAAGGAGAATGTGAACAAAAATCCTTGGGATTTTTGCAACAGGTTTGGCTATCCAAAAGAGGGGCAAAAGGTCAATATAAAAGCGCTTATTTGATCAACCGAGCAATCTTCTTTTCGTCCGCACATGCATTGCTCAACCAACCAATACATTGATTGATCAACTCGCTTGCGGACGCGCCAGGACCGCAACAGCGCCGCAAACCGCACATGCAGTCGTTACAGGAAGAGAATCCAGTCCAGGATCGCGTCGCCCCAGAGCAGCGTCAGCACCGCCCCGAGGCAGAGGAAGGGGCCGAACGGCACGGCCGTGCGCATGCCCTGCGCATCGGGCCTGCGCATGTAGACCACGGCCACGAGCAGGGCCGAGACCGCGGCGAGCAGGATCATGAGGGGGAGGCGGGACAGGCCGGTCAGGGCGCCGAGGCTGAGCATCAGCTTGATGTCCCCCGTGCCCAGGGCGTCGAGGCCGCGCAGGCGCAGGTAAGCCTGCTGCAGCAGCAGGAAGACGCCCGCCCCGAAGAGGCTCCCCAGCGCCGTTTCCAGCCAGTCCACGGGCAGGTAGAGCGGGGTTGTCAGGGCCAGGGCGGCCGCCGGCCAGGTCAGGATGTCCGGCAGGATGAAGGAGTCGAGATCGATGAAGCTGGCCACCAGGAAGATGCCCAGAAAGACCATGTACACGGCCCACTGCAGGGAGGGGCCGAATTTCAGTGCGAACAGCAGGGAGAGCACGCCGGACAGAAGCTCAACGGCCGGGTAGCGCCAGTGGATGCCTCCCTTGCAGGACCGGCATCTGGCGCCCAGCAGCACGTAGGAGAGGACCGGGATGTTCTCCCACCAGGACAGGACGTGTCCGCAGGCCGGACAATGGGAGCCGGGGCTGACCACGGACTGCCCCGTGAGGTAGCGGTGGACGCAGACGTTGTAGAAGCTGCCCAGGCACAGGCCCAGGATGAGGGCCGCGGCATGGAAGAGGACTGGCGGGAACTGCATCTCAGGCATGGGGTTTCCGGTGGGACGGCACGTGGCCGGGCCGTTTCGGGTTGGGGGTGCTGCGTTTCAGGTCAGCACCTCGTTGGCCCAGGCCGTGGCCTCGGCGGACAGCCTGCTGATGAGCGCCATGGACAGCCCCATCTGCGCGGCCTTGCCGTTCAGCCTGGCCCAGTTGCAGCGGTCGATTTCGTCGAGCAGCCCGATCCACTTCGAGTCGGCGCTGGCCGGGTCGACCAACGCCTTCTTCAGGGCGGGATCCAGCGGGATCTCCTCCAGTACCGTCGACATGGACTGGTCCAGGATGGCGTCCAGCAGCGAGAAAAAGCCCATCAGGAACATGCTGTCCTGGTCGAAGGGGGTGGGGTGGCGCATGGACAGCAGTTGCAGGAAGCGGGCCCGCTGCACGGAGATGCGGACCAGTTCCTGGGCCTTGTCCGTGGTGTTCATGTCCGAGAGGATGACCACCTGCAGCCACTGGCGCATGTTCTGGCAGCCGAGCATTGCCACGGCGCGGGGGATGGACGTGACCTCGACCTGCAGGCCGAAGAAGGCCGAGTTGATGTATTTGAGCAGGCGGTAGGAGATGGACAGGTCCGTCTGGATGATCTCCACCAGACGGTCGGGGTTCGTGTCCAGGGCGCCCAGCTCCTTCAGGAGCTTGAGCTTCGTGACCTGGCTGGCCGAGAGCTTGCGGCCGGGAATGATCTCGGGGCGGTTGAAGAAGAAACCCTGGAAATAGGTGAAGCCGAGATTCTTGCAGACCTTGAAGATGTCGTGGGTCTCGACCTTCTCGGCCAGGAGGGCCGCCTTGTATCGCGAGGCCCCCTCGACGATGGTCCGGACCTCTTTCGGTGACTTGTGCAGGATGTCGACCTTGATGATGTCCACCAGCTCGCACAGGGGTTCGAGGCCCGGGGCGCCCTCGTAGTCGTCCAGGGCCAGGACGTAGCCCCGCTTCTTCAGTTCGTGGCAGGCCTGGATGACCTCGGGCTCTGGCCTGACGGATTCCAGGATCTCCACCACGCAGCGTTCGGGCGGGAGCACATAGGGGGCCGCGCCCACAAGGATGTTACGCGGAAAATTGATGAGCGCCTTGGAGCCCTTGCGCAGCCCCGGAGCGGCCAGGCTGAAGCCGTCGGTGATGATCTGGCTGGTGGCCTGGTCGCCGTCCGTGAAGACGGCCGACTGGATGTCCTCCTGGTGGCGGAAAAGCAGCTCGTACCCCCACACCTGCATGTCCGCGGTGAAGATGGGGTGCCTGGCGACACAGATCTTGTCGTAGAGTTGTTCCGGGTACTGCTCTTCCATCATGGGGTTCCAGAGTTGTCCTTACAGTTGCCCGGGATCATTTTCAAGCCGCGGCCCTTAAAACGCCCCGCCCATGACCTCGTCGGTCCAGGCCGCCGCGTCGATGGAAGCCCGGTCCACCAGGTCCATGGGGATGCCCATGGCAGCGGCCCTGGCTTCGAGCCGCCCCCAGTTGCCGCGGTCGAGTTCGTCGAGGAGCCCGAGCCAGACCGCGGCCGGGTTCTTGGGGTCGGTCAGGGCGGCCTTGATGTCGGCATCGAGGGAAATCTCCTCCAGCAGCTGGTCCATGTACTGGTCGAGGATGGCGTCCAGGACGGAGAAAAAGCCCAGCAGGAACATGCTGTCGGAGCCGAAGGGGGTCGGCCGGTCGGCCGCCAGGAGCTGCAGGAACCGACCTCGCCGCACGGAGATGCGCACCAGTTCCTGGGCTTTGTCCGTGCTGTTCATGTCGGACAGGATGATGACCTGCAGCCACTGGCGCAGATTCTGCCGGCCGAGCATGTTCACGGCCCGCTGGATGGACTCGATCTTGCCCCTGAGGCCGAAGCGGGCCGAGTTTATGTACTGCAGGAGGCGGTAGGAGATGGAGAGGTCCGTCTGGATGATCTCGACCAGCCTGTCCTGCTCCGTGTCCGCCTGGTTCAGTTCCTTCAGGATCTTGATCTTCGTCGTCTGGCTGGCGGAGAGCTTGCGGCCGGGAATGATCTCGGGCCTGCTGAAGAAATACCCCTGGAAATAGGTGAACCCGAGGCGCTTGCAGACCGTGAACATGTCGAGGTTCTCGACCTTCTCGGCCAGGAGCCGCGCCTTGTAGGGGCGCAGACCCTTGACGATGTCCATGACCTCGGCCGGCTTCTTGTGCAGGATGTCGACCTTGACGATGTCCGCGACCTCGCACAGGGGCTCGAACCCGGGCTGCCCGACGAAGTCGTCCAGGGCCAGGGTGTAGCCGCGCCTCTTGAGCTCCCGACAGGCCTCCATGACCTCGGCCTCGGGCTCCACCGTCTCCAGTATCTCCACCACGCAGCGCTCGGGAGGGAGCACGAAGGCCGCCGCGCCGACGAGCACGTTGCGCGGGAAATTGACCAATGCCCTTGCCCCCTTGCGCATGCCGCGCGAGGCCAGGGTGAACCCGTCGGCGATGACCTGGGTCGTGGCCTGGTCGCCGTCGGTGATGGCGGCCGCCTGCGTGTCGCCGTGCCGGAAGAGGAGTTCGTAGCCCCAGACCTTCATGTCCGCGCCGAAGATGGGCTGGCGGGCGACGAAGATCCGGTCGTAGAGCTTTTCGGGTTCGCTTTCGGTCATGTCCGTGCCTACGGCATGAGGGCGGCCCTGGGCAATCCCGCATCCTCGGCCAGTCCGAGCATGAGGTTCGCGTTGGCCACGGCCTGGCCCGACGCCCCGCGGCAGAGATTGTCGATGGCCGAGAGCGCGATGAGACGGTCCGTGCGCGGGTCCGTGACCAAACCGATGTCGCAGAAGTTGGTGCCGCGCACCCATCTGGTCTCGGGCAGGGTCCCGGCGGGCAGCAGGCGGACCCACTTCTTCCCGGCATAGAAGCGCTCGTAGCAGGCGCGAATCTCTTCGGGCCCCGCGCCCGGCGAGAGCTTGGCGTAGGCCGTGGTCAGGATGCCGCGGTTGATGGGCAGAAGGTGCGTGTTGAAGGACAGGCGGATGTCCCGGCCCGCGGCCAGACCCAGCTCCTGCTCGATCTCCGGGGTGTGGCGGTGCTTGGTCAGGTTGTAGGCCCGGAAGGTGTCCGAGACCTCGCAGAAGAGCGTGCCCACGGCCGCCTTTCGCCCGGCGCCGGTGGTTCCGGACTTGGAGTCGATGACCAGGTCCTCGGCCGAGACGAGGCCGGCCTGCAGGGCCGGGTACAGGGCCAGGATGGCCGAGGTCGGGTAGCAGCCCGGGTTGGCCACCAGGGAGGCGCCGGCGATCTTTTCGGCGTAGAGTTCCGGCAGGCCGTAGACGGCCTCGGGCAGCAGGGCCTCGCGGGTATGCGTCACGCCGTACCAGCTCTCGTAGACCTCGCGGTCGCGCAGGCGGAAATCGGCGCTAAGATCCACGACCCTGGCCCCCTTCTCCCGTAGCTCGGCGGCCATCTCCATGGCCGTGCCGTGGGGGACGGCCAGGAAGACCAGGTCGCAGTTCTCGGCCAGGTACGAGCTGTCCGGCGCTGTGATCTGCAGGTCCCCCAATTCCGTGCCCTGCAGGAAGGGATAAATCTTCCGCAGGGGCTGACCGGCCTCCTTGCGGGAGGTGACCTGGGTCAGCTGCAGCCCCGGGTGATCCAGCAGGATGCGGGTCAGTTCCATTCCCGTGTAGCCGGTCACCCCGACCAGTCCGACGCGCTTTGCCATGCCCGTTCTCCTATTTCGCCTTCTGCACGTATTTCATTCTCAGTTCGAAAAGCATGTCCTTGAGCAGTCGGGCTTCCTGGTCCGTCAGGTTGCCCCTGGTCTTTTCCTGGAGCATGCACAGGATGTCGATGGTCTGCTTGGCCGCC
>DPKT01000288.1:0-284 GCA_003542385.1 Desulfomicrobium sp. | reverse complement strand
CAGTTTTCTTCTCTTCGCTCATAACGTCTCCTTCAGGCCTTCATTCCGGGGTATCCCTCTTCCAGGGCCTCGTCGTAGGCGGCCATGGCATCTTCCATGTACGACCTGGCGGCGCTGTAGCCGCCGGCCGCGGCGAGCCCGACCTTCAGGGCGTGCAGGCCGGCCAGGGCGTCGGCCCAGTCCACGTGCCCCATGTGGCCCAGGCGGACCACGCACTTCTTCAACTCGCCCTGGCCACCGGCCATGACCACGCCGTAGCGCTCTGCCGCGGCCTTCAGCACAAG
>DPKT01000136.1 GCA_003542385.1 Desulfomicrobium sp. | reverse complement strand
CAGCGGGAACGCGGGGCCAGGGAGTCGAGAGTCGGCGTGGCCGCGGCCTGCAGCGTGGTTCGCCCGCCAAGGGCATCCAGGGGCCAGCCGGCCATGCCGTCTGCCACGAGAAAGACGGTCTTCATCAGATGATCCTGTAGTGCACCGGCGGGTCGAGCACGAAGCTGAATTTCTTGATGGTGTCCAGGGCCGCGGTGACGTTCTGCATCTGGGCCGAGTGGCTGATGAAGACGATGGGCACGCCGGCGTCGGGTGCGTACTGGCGCTGCACGACCTGGGCGATGCTGATGTTGTACTCGCCCATGACCCCGGCGATGGAGGCCATGACTCCGGGACGGTCGACCACGGTGAAGCGGAAGTAGTGGCGGAACACGGTCAGCTCCGGGGCCAGGATCTGGGCCTGGGGCAGGCGCGCCTCCAGGAAGCCCGTGTTGTTGGGAACGCAGTTGGTGCGGGCCAGGGCCAGGATGTCGGCCAGCACGGCGCTGCCCGTGGGCAGGTCGCCGGCGCCCTGGCCGTAGAGCATGACCGGCCCCACGGCGTTGCCTTCGAGCAGGATGGAGTTGAAGGGGCCGTCGACCTTGGCCAGGATATGGTCCTGGCGCAGCAGCGCGGGGTAGACTCCCGCGTGGAGCAGCCCGGACTTCTCGCGGACCTGGGCCAGCAGTTTCAGGCGGTAGCCGAATTCCTTGGCCAGGGTGATGTCGAACTGTTCGACCTTGGAGATGCCCTCCACCGTGAGCCTGCTCAGGGGGAAGTCCAGGCCGTAGGCGAGGCGGATGAGGATGACCAGCTTGTGGGCCGCGTCGATGCCCTCGACGTCCAGGGTCGGGTCGGCCTCGGCGTAGCCCTTGGCCTGGGCCTTGGCCAGGACGGTGGCGAAATCCTCGCCCTTCTCGGACATCTCGGACATGATGAAGTTGGCCGTCCCGTTCAGGATGCCGGTCATGGCCTTGATGCGGTTGCCGGCCAGGCTCTCCTTCAGGGTCTGGATGATGGGGATGCCGCCGGCCACGCTGGCCTCGTAATAGAGTCCCAGGTTCCTGCTGGCGGCCAGTTCGAAGAGTTCGGGGCCGTGCTCGGCCAGCAGGGCCTTGTTGGCCGTGACCACGGACTTGCCGGCGTTCAGGGCCTGGGTGATGAGCCTGCGCGGAAAATCGATGCCCCCGGCCAGTTCGACCACGATGTCGATCTCGGGATCGCCGATGATGTCGTCGATGTTCGTGGTGAACATGGTGCCCGGGGACGGGACGACGTTTCTGGGTTTGTCCAGGTCGCGGACCATGATGGTCTTGACCTTGAGGGTCTTGCCGAGCCTGCGCTCGATCCAGTCGTTGTTTTCCTGGATGATCTTGACGAGGCCGGAGCCAACCGTGCCCAGGCCGGCCAGGCCGAGATGGATGACGGAGTCTTTCAAGGGATTCCTCCACGCCGCAGCATTGAGAAAAAGATTATCGAGTCGAAGTCCGCTCTTTGCCCCATCCGTGTCGCTCTGTCAAAAGCGGGGGCTCCGGGGCGGCGGGAAAACGATTGCGGCGGGCATTTTCTGTTGACGCTCCACCGTGATTTGTATAACCAGCTTTTTCTTCACACGAACGGAGAGGTGGCCGAGCTAGGCTGAAGGCGCTCGCCTGCTAAGCGAGTATAGGGGCGTAAACCTCTATCGAGGGTTCAAATCCCTCCCTCTCCGCCATCCCCTGGAGGGTTGGCAGAGTTGGTTGATTGCACCGGTCTTGAAAACCGGCATGCCTTTGCGGGCATCTGGGGTTCGAATCCCTAACCCTCCGCCACACGCGATCACTACCGCCGGAATCTGAATGGTTCCGGCGGTTTTTTGTTTTCCGCGCAGGATTTTCTTTCGTGCCGGGGCGGGCGTCGGCATTGTTTTCGGGACGCTCTTTCTGTAGGTGGAAGGGCGCTTCAACCCGATAACCAAGGATGGCCGGCATGGATGTGACCCGCACGAAAATTCCCGGAGTCTTGTTGATCAAGCCAAAGGTGTTCGGCGACTACAGGGGCTTTTTCAGCGAGACCTACAGTCGCCGGTGGTTCGAGGATAGCGGCCTCGACGTCGACTTCGTGCAGGACAACCACGCCTTCTCGGCTCAGGCCGGCGTGCTGCGCGGTCTGCATTTCCAGTCCCCTCCCATGGCCCAGACAAAGCTGGTGCGCGTGACGCGCGGCGCGGTCTTCGACGTGGTGGTGGACCTTCGCAGGGGTTCGCCTGCCTACGGCCGTTGGGAGGGCTTCACGCTTTCGGCCGAAAATCATCTCCAACTGCTCGTTCCCGCCGGTCTGGGGCACGGCTACATGACCCTGGAGCCGGACACGGACTTTCTCTACAAGGTCGACCGGTATTACTCCCCCGAACACGACGGCGGCATCCTGTGGTGCGATCCGGACCTGGGCATAGCCTGGCCGGACCTTCCGCCCATCCTTTCCGAGAAGGACACGCGGCTGCCGCGGCTGAAAAATTTCGACTCCCCGTTCCGCTTCTGAAGGGGGGCCTGAATTGCCGAGCTTTTCGGTCGGCAATTGGCCTTGCGGGCCCTGTTTTCCAAATGTTGCAAGGGGGTTAAGGTGTGGCGGAAGATCGTGATTTTTTTCATTATCTCTTGACACTTCACGAGTCTCTTGCATACACAGGGGCAATTATTTCTTGAGCGGTTTTTCACATTTCATCTTAACGCGGTAGGAGGAGAGGACTGTGGCAAAATGCAAGAGCTGCGTGGTGTTGCCATTCCTGATCGGTTTGGTGGCATCGATCGTGCTTGGTTGGTGGGGCTTTCCAAAAGTCCTGTACAGTCAGAAGACCCAACCCATCCGGTTCGATCACGTCGTGCATGTGGAAGATCAGGCCATGGCATGCGAAGACTGTCATGCCTTTCGGGAGGATGGTTCCTTTACCGGCCTGCCCACCAATGCGAACTGTGTCGGCTGCCATGAGGATGTCCAGGGCGAGGATCCCGAAGAGGCTCGTTACGTAACCGAGTATGTGCAGCAGGAAAAGGAAGTCGAATGGCTCGCGTACCAGACGCAGCCGGACAACGTGTACTTCTCCCATATCGCGCACAAGGAACTCGAGTGTACTTCGTGTCATCCCGATGTGGCCAAGATGAAGACCCCGCCTGTGTACTACGAGAACAGGCTCTCGGGCTACAGCAAGGACACCATGAAGATGTGGCAGTGTGAAGAATGCCACGCCAAGACCGGCGCCAGCAACGCCTGTTTTGTGTGCCACAAATAAGACAGGAGCGAGTTACGATGGGAATCGACAGAAGAAGCTTTATTTCCTTGGTGGCTGGCGGTGTGGCGGGCAGCCTCTTCACTCCCGTGATCTGGAAATCCCTTGATGACGTGTCCATCTGGACCCAGAACTGGCCCTGGATTCCGCGGCTGCAGTACGGCGAGGAGGCGAAAGTCCCGGCCCTGTGCAAGCTCGGTGCCGACGCCTACGGGATCAAGGTCAAGACCGTGGCCGGACGCCCCGTCGCGGCCGAAGGCGACGCGGATCACCCCCTGAGTCAGGGCGGCATCTGTCCCCTTGGCGCGGCCAGCGTGCACATGCTCTACAGCCCTTCGCGGGTGAAGAACCCCAAGCTCAAGGACGGCTCGTCCTTCAAGGACATCAGCTGGGAAGAGGCCGAAGACCTCCTGGCCGGGAAGCTCAAGGAAGCCGGCGCAGGCGTGGCCATGATCAGCGGCGATGAAACCGGTTCCGTCACCGACGTGCTGGCGGGCCTGGTGGGCAAGGCCGGATCCGACAAGACTTTTCTGATGCCGGGCGAAAGCGCCCCGGCCGCCGCGGCCCTGGCCATGATCGGCGGGGACGGCCAGGTCGGCTACGACATCGAGAACGCGAGCTACGTGCTCCTGCTCGGCGCCGACGCCCTGGGCTCCTGGGCCAACGTGGCCCGCAACGGCAAGGCCTTCGGGGCCAGCCGCGAAAAGGGCGTGAAGTTCGTGTACGCTGGTCCCGCCCAGAACGGCACCTCCGCTGTCTGTGACAGCTGGGTTCCCTGCGCTCCCGGCACCGAAGCCGTGCTGGCTTTGGGCCTGGCCGCGGTGATCTCCGCCGGCGGTCGCGACCGCGCCTCCTGGCCGGGGTACGCCGATTTCGCCAAGTTCGTGCAGTCCGCGTATGCACCCGAAAAGGTCTCCGAAATCACGGGCGTGTCCGTCGACGTGATCAAGGGACTGGCCCAGGAACTGGTCCGCACGGGCCGTCCGCTGGTCCTGACCGCTGCCGGCGCCGGACAGGGTCTGGGCGCCTTCGAGATGGCCGCGGGCATGAGCCTCAACCTGCTGCTGGAACGGGTCAACACCGTCGGCGGCGTGCGCATCCTGCCCTGGAGCCCCAAGGTCGTCGAGGCCGCCCCTGAAAAGAAGGCCCTGCTCGGCGCCGACCTCGTCGGCTACCTGACGTCAGTCGCCGACGGCGCGACCGAGGCTCCGGCCCTGCTCATGGTTCACGCCGCCAACCCGGCCTACGCCATGCCGAACCTGGCCAAGGCCCAGGCCGCCATCGACAAGGCCGGCTTCGTGGTTTCCTTCAGTTCCTTCATGGACGAGACCGCGGCCATGGCCGACCTGATCATGCCCGACTGCTACGCCTTCGAGCGCCTGGACGACGCGTACTCCCCGTACGGCTCCGGCCAGCCCAACTATACGGTGGCGGGCTCCATCATCAAGCCCGTCTACGACACAAAGCCCGCCGGCGACGTGATCCTGTCCGTGGCCGCCAAGGCCGGACTGGAACTGGGCTTCGAAACCTTCGAGGACGTGGTCAAGGCCAAGGCTGAGGCCCTGGGCGCCGATTTCGACGCCATGGTCGAAGGCGCCCCCTGGCTCGGCGAGGAATTCCCGGCCCAGGACTTGGCCCTGTGGGCGACCCCGCTGAAAGAGATTCCCGTGGCAGCCAAGGACGGCAAGTCCCTGGCCCTGGCTCCTGCCGCCCAGCTCAAGGTCGGCAGCGCGAAGATCGCCATCCCGCCCTTCAACACCAACGCCATCCGTTTCGACGAGATGCTCGGCAAGGACATGTACGTTCTGATGAACGGCGCGACGGCCAAGAATCTCGGCGTGAAGAAGGACGACGCGGTCAAGCTCTCCGCTGCTGCCGGCGAGTGCAAGGCCCGCGTGCGCATCTTCGAGGGCGTCATGAACGACACCGTGGTGGCCCCCCTCGGGTTCGGCCATACCGCCTGGGATGATTTTTCCAGAGGCAAGGGTGACAATGTCTACAAGCTGCTGGCCGCCGAGGCCGAAGGCGAGACCGGCCTGTCCCGGTTCGCCACGGCGCGGGTCACTGTGAGCAAGGCGTAGTCGTTCCTTAAGCACCTGGCGAAAAGAAGAGGATATCCACAATGCAAGCAAAAGAATTCAAGGTGAAATGGGGCATGGTTGTCGATCTCGACAAGTGCACCGGATGCGGTGCCTGCTCCGTGGCCTGCAAGGCGGAGAACAACCTGCCGCCCGAGGTCGACGCATCCAACAAGCTGCGCACCAACGACTGGATGAACATATACGAGCTGTCCAACGAAAAGCCCTTCCCGGATCACGAGGTGGCCTACCTGCCCCGGCCCTGCATGCAGTGCGGCAAGCCCTCGTGCTCCACGGTCTGCCCCGTCGTGGCGACCCTGAAGGACGAGGAGGGCGGCATCGTCAGCCAGATCTACCCCCGCTGCATCGGCTGCCGGTACTGCATGGCGGCCTGCCCGTACCATGCCCGCTACTTCAACTGGTTCGATCCGATCTGGCCCGAGGGCATGGAGAAGGTTCTGACCCCGTACGCTTCCACCCGTCCCCGCGGCGTGGTCGAGAAGTGCACCTTCTGTCATCATCGTTTCATGGCCGCCAAGGAACAGGCCCGCATGAACGGCGAGGATCCGACGGAACTGGCCGAGGACGCCTACATCCCGGCCTGCGCCGAGATCTGCCCCACGGGCGCGATCAAGTTCGGCGACCTGAACAATCCCGAGCATGAAGTCAGCAAGCTGGCCGCGTCCGAGAACGCCTTCCGCCTGCTGGTCAAGCTCGGCACCGACCCGCAGGTCTACTACTACTCCAAGCGCGAGTGGGTACGGAAACTCGGGGACAACTACCTGAAGAATGCGAAGGGAGGCGAACATGTCTGATAGAGCGTACTGGCCCGAAGGGGTGGAACGTTGTTCTGTTGGGAAGTTCCTGGCCTGGTTGGGCGTGATCAGCATCTTCCTCGCCTGGGGCGGATACGGCGCGTTCAAGGTGCTGGGAACCGGCATCGGCGTGACGGGTCTGGACAACTACTTCGGGTTCGGCCTGTGGATCACCTTTGACCTGGCGGTCATCGCCCTGGGCGCCGGCGCCTTTTTCTCCGGCTTCCTGCGGTACATCATCCGCATCGACGAACTCAAAAACATCATTAACCTGGCGGTCATCGTCGGGTTCCTGTGCTACTCCGGCGCCATGCTCGTCCTGGTCCTGGACATCGGCCAGCCCCTGCGGGCCTGGTTCGGTTACTGGCACCCCAACGTCCACTCCATGCTGACGGAAGTCATCTTCTGCATCACCTGCTACTGCACGGTGCTGATCATCGAGTACGTTCCGCTCATCCTGGAAAACCGCAAGATCAACGAGAACAGGCTCTGTCACCACATTGCCCACAACTTCCACGTGTACATGCCGCTCTTCGCCGGCATCGGCACCTTCCTGTCCTTCTTCCACCAGGGTTCCCTGGGCGGCATGTACGGCGTGCTCTTCGGCCGTCCGTTCGTGTTCCGCGAAGGCTTCTTCATCTGGCCCTGGACCTTCTTCCTGTTCATCTCCTCGGCCATCGCCTCGGGTCCCGGCTTCACCATGCTCTGCGCCGCCCTGATGGAAGCCATCACCGGCCGCAAGCTGGTCAGCTACGAGACCAAGAAACTCATGGGCAAGATCTCCGGTCTGCTCCTGTGCGTGTACATCTTCTTCAAGATCATCGACACCTACGCCTGGGCCAAGGGCATCCTGCCCGGCATGGGGCTGACCTTCGACCAGATGTTCAACAGCGAGTACGGCTACGGCAAGATCCTGCTCTGGCTCGAACTCTTCTGGTTCGGCGCCATCCCGGCCGTGATGCTGATCACCCCCTGGGTGCGCGAGCGTCCGGCCCTCATGTACACCGCTGCGGTCATGACCGCCATCGGCGTGACCATCAACCGCTTCGTCTTCACGGTCCAGGCCCTGGCCATCCCGGTCATGCCCTTCGACCGCTGGACGACATACGTTCCGAACTGGGCCGAATGGTCCACGTCCGGCATGATCGTGGCCTACGGTTTCCTGGTCATGAGCATCTCCTACAGGTATCTGCCGATCTTCCCGCAGGAAGTGAAGCTGAACAAGTAGGACGCATCCCGCTTCGCACAAAGGCCCCTTCGGGGGCCTTTTTTATTGGTGACAAAAGGCGGGCGGTTGTGCTCATCTTCGACCTTGGACCGGCACCGTGCCGGACCGCAACACAGCGCGAGGAGCCGTCATGATTCGAAACGGGGAAGGGCGTCTGGACGCCGTCGACGCGGCACGAGCCTTGGGGCTCGGATTGGTCTATTACGGCCATTTCGTCGAGCAGACCATGTACCTGCAGAACCCTGCTGCGGCTTTGCAGTACAAATGGATCTACTCCTTTCACATGATCCTCTTCTTCGTGCTGTCCGGCCTGGTCCGCGGTGCGCGCCCAACCGTCGCGCCGCCGAGGGCCTTCGCGGCTTCGACCTGGGCGGGCAGGATCGTGCCGTACCTGTTTTTCAGCCTTGTCCTGGCCCTCATCTCCCTGTTTCTTCCGGGGTGGTTTCCCATCGTCGACCTCACGAAACCGGCCGGCTACCTGCAGGCCACCGTGGCCACGGCCATGGGGTTCCCGCTTTTCTGCGTTCCCCTGTGGTTCGTTGCCTGCCTCGTCAGCGTGGAGTGCGTGCACCGTCTGGCCGGATGGGCGCTGGACACCCCCCGGCGCATCCTGCTGGCCGCTGCGGCCTGCTACATCGGCGGGTACGCCCTCAACGAGCGGTATTTCTTTTTCGGTCAGAACATGAGTTTCTGGCTTCTGCACGAGGTGCCGGTCGTGTACGCGTTCTATCTCATCGGGGTCCTCCTGGGGCGGGCAAAGGTGCTGGACAGGGTCGGCCCAGTGACGGGAGTCGTCATCTTTCTGGTCTCGGCCGCGGCGGTGCATCTGACCTTCGACCTCAACCAGGGCCCTTTCCGCTATCTGCAGGCAGTCATCATCCTTCTTTCGGGGCATGGCCATTTCCTGTGGTTCCCCTTCACGGCCCTGGCGGGCACGTGCATGGTCCTGGCCCTGGGCAAGGCGTTGCACAGGGCCTCGTTCCTGACATTTCTGGGCCGCAACGGCATGATCCTCTTGGCCATGAACGGGGTCTTCTATCACTTCGTCAATAAACCTCTGGCCGCGTGGGCCCTGGCCGCGTTCCCCGGGGACGGGGGATCGATCTTTCTCGTCAGCTCCGTGGTCACTGTCTGCAGCATCGCGGCTAGCGTGCCTGTCATTCACGGCCTGAACCGGGCCATCCCCCAGCTTGTGGGCAAGCCGCGAGAACCGGGTTTGTTTTTCGGTCCGTTGGTGCGCGGATAGGGACGTCGTGAATACGCTGCGCATCCTGCCCGCGGCAGGTGCCGGGAGGTGGCGGTGACGGCCGACGAGCGAAGTTTGCGACGGACGCTGCTGACTCTCAATGTCTTCGCGGCCCTGAAGATGACGCTCTTTCCCATGGCCGTCATCACCCTCTTCTGGAAGGACGAGATCGGCCTGTCGCTGACCGAGATCCTGACCCTGCAGGTGTTCTTCTCCCTGGCCAGCGTCGTGATGGAATACCCTTCGGGCTACGTCAGCGACCGGCTGGGGTACCGGTTCGCCCTGATCACGGCCTGCGTCTTCGGGCTTCTGGGCTGGGGGTGGTACCTGGCGGCCGAGACCTTCTGGGGCGTCCTGCTGGCGGAGTTGCTGCTCGGGGTGAGCTACGCCTTCATCAGCGGCTCCGACACGGCGCTTCTCTTCGAAAGCCTGCGGGCCGCCGACAGGGTGGATCTCTACGCCCGCTGCGACGGGCGCATGGTCGGCTGGGCCCAGGGCGGCGAGGCGGCCGGGGCTCTCCTGGCTGGCTTCATGTACGCCCAGTGGCCCCTCATGCCCTTTGTGGCCCAGATCGCCGTCTGGACCGTGGCCCTTGGTTTGTGCCTGAGCCTGCGCGAGCCCGCGGGGGAGGACGGAGGGCATGTCACCTCTCATCTGGCCGAAGCCTTGGGCGTGTGCCGACTGGCCTTCACCAGCCCGGCCATCCGGGCGACTATCCTGAGCGGGACGCTCCTGGGCCTCGCCTCCTTCTACATGGTCTGGCTCATCCAGCCCCACATGCAGGCCTGCGGCGTTCCCGTGAGCTGGTTCGGCCCGGCATGGGCCGGTGCCAACCTGGTCGTGGCCCTGGCCGCCTCAGGCAGCCACAGGGTGCAGCGGAGCATCGGCATGCGGGGCATGTACGGGCTCTTCTTCCTGCTCATCGTCGTCGCCTATGTCGGTCTGGGCTTTTCCACAGCCGTGGGCAGCTTCGCCTTCTACTACCTGCTCACGGCCATGCGCGGCCTGCAGGGTCCGCTCATGCGCTCCCGGCTGCAGGCCCTGAGCGAGCGCCGCAACAGGGCGAGCATCCTCTCCCTGCACAGCCTGGTGTTCAGGTTGGGCTTCGTGCTGACCGGCCCCCTGGTGGGCCGGCTGGCCGATGCCGAGGGCCTGCCGGTGACCTTCCTGACCCTGGCCTGTGTATTCGCGGTGGCGCTGCCGCTGGCCGGCAGGGAATTTTTACGCCGCAACCATGCGGATTCCAAAATCTAGTTCTCCCTTCCACAATGCTTCGGAGGCCGTGTGGAAAAGGTTTCGGTTGCCGCAGGGAAACGGATCGATTAAGAATGTCTCCGTTCCGCTGATCCACTTCAGGAGCTTGGGAACCCGGTGCGAATCCGGGGCGGTCCCGCCACTGTAAGCCCGAGAGGGCGAGCCAGAAAACCGGCCTGAAGCATTTCTCTTAACCCTCTGCACGCGGATGCAGGGTGTTGAGATATTCAGAAAGAAACGTCCATCCACTTCGAGCGAACATGACGGACACGAGCCCGGTCTGGGATCGCGTGCGCGGCATGGAGCCGGTGAGTCTGTGCGACTGGCCCGGAAGGGTTTCCTGCGTGCTTTTCACCGGCGGCTGCAACCTGCGCTGCCCGACCTGTCACAATGCCTCCCTGGCCTGGACCTGGGAAAAACTGCCCGCCCTGGACAGGGCGACGGTGCTGGCCGACCTCGGCAGGCGTCGCCGCTGGCTGGACGGGATCACCGTGTCAGGAGGCGAACCGACCTGCCTGGACGGCCTGCGGGAACTGCTCATCGACCTGGCGGCCACGGGGCTCCCGGTCAAGCTTGATTCCAACGGGTCCGCCCCCGATGTCTTGGCCTGTCTGCTCAGGGAGAACCTGGTCCAGACCCTGGCCGTGGACATCAAGGGGCCGTGGCGGATGTACCCGGAGCTGACCGGGCACGCCATGACGCCCCAAGGGGCCAGGCAGTCCCTGGAGCGGGTTTTCGACCTGGCCGGCGAGTATCCGGGGCGCATCTATTTCCGCTGCACCAAGGTTCCGGCCCTTTCCCCGGCCGATCTGGAGGAGGCGAGAGCCCAGGTGCCCGCGGACCAGCCCCTGTCCTTCCAGGAGTTCGTGCCGCCCCGAAGAACCGTGGACGTTTCCTGAAAACCTTAAACCAGATTTTTTGATCGGAGTATTCATGCCCCAGCAGATTGTGAAACGTGACGGACGGATTGAATCCTGGTCCGTGGACCGCATTGCCCAGGCCATCCTCAAATCCCTGAACGCCAGCGGCATCAAGGATCCCCTCCTGGCTAAACGCCTGGCCGGGAAGGTGGAGGCTAAGCTCGACGGCATGGACAATCCTGAACAGGAGCTCGTGCAGGACACCGTCGAGCAGGTGCTCATGGAGTCCCGCCTTTATCACGTCGCACGCCGCTACATCGTGTACCGCGAAAAGCGCCGCCAGATCCGCAGCCAGGCCGAGACGTTCCTGGACGTGACCGAGACCATCGACAGCTACATGAACAAGTCCGACTGGCGTGTCAGCGAGAACGCGAACATGGCCCACTCCTTCCAGGGCCTGATGCTCCACCTGTCGGGCTCCGTGCAGGCGCGCTACTCCCTGGAGAAATACCCCGAGGAGATCCGTCTGGCCCACGAACACGGCTACTTCCACATCCACGACCTATCCTTCGGCCTGGCCGGGTACTGCGCCGGCTGGTCCCTGCGCGACCTGCTGCTCGAAGGCTTCAATCTGGAAGGGCGCTGCTCTTCGGGCCCCTCGCGCCACTTCGACGCCGCGCTGGGGCAGATGGTCAATTTTCTCGGCACGCTGCAGAACGAGTGGGCCGGTGCCCAGGCCTTCAACAACGTCGACACCTATCTGGCGCCTTTCGTGCGCCATGACGGCCTGAGCTACGACGAGGTCAAGCAGGCCATGCAGAAGTTCGTCTTCAACCTGAACACGACCTCGCGCTGGGGCGGGCAGAGCCCGTTCACCAACCTGACCTTCGACCTGACACCGCCGGCGCACATCGCCTCCGAGGCGGTAATCATCGGCGGGGCGCTGCAGGACAACACCTACGGCGAGTTTGTCGAGGAAATGGAGATGATCAACCGCGCCTTCCTGGAAGTCATGCTCAAGGGTGACTACCACGGCCGCATCTTCTCCTTCCCCATCCCGACCTACAACGTGACCCCCGACTTCCCGTGGGAATCCGAGGTCGGCGAGCTGCTGCTGAAGCTCACGGCCAAGTACGGGGCCCCGTACTTTCAGAACTTCATCAACTCCGACCTCAAGCCCGAGGACGTGCGCTCCATGTGCTGTCGCCTGCAGATGGACCTGCGCGAGTTGCGCAAGCGGACGGGCGGCCTCTTCGGCGCCGGCGACCTGACGGGCTCCATCGGCGTGGTCACCCTGAATCTGCCCAAGCTCGCCTACCTGGCCCAGGGCGAGGAGGACTTCCTGGACCTGGTCGGCGAGTACGCGGCCCTGGCCAAGGATTCCCTGGAGTTCAAGCGCAAGATGGTCGCGGACAACATGGACAAGGGCATGTTCCCCTTCTCCCGGCGCTACCTCAAGAACGGCTTCCGCGGTCACTTCAGCACCATCGGCATCCTGGGCGGCCACGAGGCCTGCCTCAACCTCCTGGGCAAGGGCATCGACACCGAGGCCGGGACCAGGCTCATGATCCGCACCCTGGACCATCTGCGGACCATCACGGCGCGCTTCCAGGAGGAGACGGGCAACCTCTACAACCTCGAGGCCACGCCGGCCGAGGGCACGAGCTACCGCCTGGCCAAGATCGACAAGAAGCTCTACGCCGACATCCAGGCCTCGGGCAACGGCGTGCCCTACTACACCAATTCGACCCTGCTGCCCGTGGGCCACACCACGGACATCTTCACCGCCCTGGAGCACCAGAACCGCCTACAGCCCATGTACACCGGCGGCACCGTGTTCCACAGCTTCCTGGGTGAATCCGTGCCGGACATCAAGGCCCTGCGGAGCTTCATCGTCAAGGCCCTGAGCGAGACCAAGATCCCCTACATCTCCGTCACGCCGACCTTTTCCATCTGCAAGGACCACGGCTACCTCACGGGCGAACAGGCCACCTGCCCGCGCTGCGGGCAGGAGACCGAGGTCTACACCCGGGTGGTTGGCTACTATCGGCCGGTCAAGATGTGGAACCGCGGCAAGCAGGCCGAATACAAGGATCGCGTGGAATACTCCCAGGCCTCCTGCTTCGGCGCCTAGGCCTTCTCGGGAGCCAAAAAGAAAAGGCTGTGTTCGTAAAAATTGTTG
>DPKT01000299.1 GCA_003542385.1 Desulfomicrobium sp. | reverse complement strand
GGTCAGTTTGTCCGGAATGCGCAGTCGAGGTGAACAGAAATTTGATTCATGAAAATAAGAAGGCCCACACGTGTTGAAGAACGAGTCATCAGCAGAGGCTTTGGCACTGTTCACAATCGGCTAGGTAATCTTTCTCCAGGCGTCAATCTTTGCCTGACAAAAAATCCAAACCGTCGCGATTACAGGCCTGCACCCTCATCCATTCGCAGTATCTATACGCATCTATTAGTACAAAGATGGCTATATAGATACTCTCACGAACCACCCTATAGCCGTCCAACATGAAAACTACGTGTCCGACGAACGAGCACGATTCCACGTGAACAGAACGGCCAGTCCAGAAATGGTTGCGGAAGGCTTGGGGAGTTCGTACATGGGGAGGACGAAACCGACAGGAGCCGCAAGTAGCGGACCAGCCCGATCATTGCGAGGAGCCGAAAATGCGCGCAGGCCTTTGGAAAATCATGTTCCGACTTCTTGCGGCCATGTTCTTGCTGCCATCCGTCTCCCCGGCGCAACCGCTGGAAGTCCTCTACTTTGAATACCCTCCGTATTACCATGCCCTGCCGGACGGGCGGGCGGCGGGACTGATTGTCGATCTGGCCGGCAAGGTGTTCGCCAAGGCGGGTGTCGAGGCCGAATTCCGCTTCGTCCCGGTCAAGCGAATCCTGCAGGACATACAGACCGGTCAGCCCGTCGCCTCCCTGGGCTGGTTCAAAACGCCGGAGCGCGAGGAATTTGCCCGATTTTCCCTGCCCGTTTACATAAACCGCCCGGTCGGCGTTTTCTTTTTGCGCGAAAAGGAGGAACTGTTCCGCCCCTACGAGACCCTCGATGCGTTGATGGCGAGCGGAAAGTTACGCATGGGAAGGGTCGCGGGCCTTTCCGACGGGCCGCAGATCGACGCCATGCTGGCCAGATACCCCGACAGGATCGTCCAGGTCACAGCCGATTCGGTACGTCTGGTCAAGATGCTCAAAACCGACCGGTTTGATTTCTTTCTGTTGCCTCCGGAAGAGATCGACGTCCTTCTGCAGGAATCACAGGTTCCGCCGGAAGACTTCACGCTCAAAGCCATGAGTGACATCCCCCAGGGCAACAGCAGGCACATCATCTACTCCAGGACAGTCGACGAGGCCCTGATCCGCAGGGTTGACGACGCCATCCTCTCCGAGATCGGGCCTCACGGCGAAACAGTAACGTCGGGCCCGTTGCGGCCGCCTCCCCCAAGCCGGGCAGCGGGCCTGTTCAGCCCTCGCGGGCCCTGCCCGACATTGGTCCGCCCTTGCCGATTCATCAAAACAGTGCTTTTATCCCCGCACGTCGCAGGATCGAACCATGCAGCCCTCGGCCCTGCTGCATCCGCATGGGGGAAACAATGCACAAGCTGCTTCTCATCGCCCTGGCCGGAGCCGCCGGCACCCTGTGCCGCTACTGGCTTTCGGGCGCGGTCTACGACGCCCTGGGACGCGACTTCCCTTGGGGCACATGGGCCGTGAACATACTCGGGTCCTTTCTCTTCGGTCTTGTCTGGGTGCTGTCCGAGGAACGCGGCCTCCTTTCCCCCCAGGCCAGGGTTCTCATCCTGACCGGGTTCATGGGCGCGTTCACGACCTTCTCGACCTTCATCTTCGAAAGCGGCGAACTGCTGCGCGACGCGCAGTGGCTGCGGCTGGCCCTCAACATAGGCGGGCAGAACGCCGTGGGCTTCGTGGGCCTCGTCCTGGGCTCGAGCCTGGGCAGAATCCTGTAGGGAGACGACATGCGCAAACCGATCGACGTGAAGATTCTCAGGG
The DNA here is from genome assembly GCA_003542385.1 of Desulfomicrobium sp. GTDB lineage: Bacteria > Desulfobacterota > Desulfovibrionia > Desulfovibrionales > Desulfomicrobiaceae > Desulfomicrobium. The sequence continues at coordinate 10,490 of DPKT01000299.1, read as the reverse complement.
TGTTCGTGGGGGAAGCCGCGCGGCACAAGGGCAGGCCGCTGTACGAGGCCATCGTCGAGGAAGCCCGCCAGCGCGGCATGGCCGGGGCTTCGGTCTGCCGGGGGTTCATGGGCTTCGGGGCGGGCAGTTTGCTGCACACGGCAAAGATTCTGCGTCTGGCCGAGGACCTGCCGGTCATCGTCGAGATCGTGGACACGCCGCCCCGCATCGAGGCCTTCCTGCCCGTGGTCGACGCCATGGTCGAGGAAGGCAGCATCGTGGTGCAGGACGGACAGGCCATCTTCCACCTGCCCCTGCGCATCCGCGACGTGATGACGGAGAATGTGGCCACCGTGGACGTCAGAACCCCTCTGACCGCGGTGGTGGACCTGCTGCTGCGCAGGGAGGTCAAGGCCGTGCCGGTCATGGAAGGCAGGCGCATCGCGGGGATCATCACCGGCGGAGACCTGCTCTCCCGCGCCCGGATGCCCCTGCGTCTGGACATGCAGGGCCAGCTGCCCTGCGAGCAGCGCTGCGAGCAGGACGCGGCCGCCGGATTCGCGGGCCTCGTCGCCCAGGACATCATGACATCCCCGGCCCGGACCCTGAACATCAAGACCGACGTGGTCGACGCCCTGAAGATCATGGCCGGCAAGAACATCAAGCGCCTGCCCGTCACGGCCGACGACGGCACGCTCCTGGGCATCGTCAGCCGCACCGACGTGCTGGCAGCCATCGCCAGGGCCTCGTCAGTGGCCGGGCATCTCGAAATCCTACCCCCGGGGCTGAACTCCACGGCCCGGGACGCCCTGTTCACCGACGTACCCACGGCCCGGCCGGACACCCCTCTGACCGAAATCCTGGAGCAGCTCGTCCGCTCGCCCCTGCGGCGGGTGGTCATCGTGGACGCGGACCGCAAGATCATCGGCCTGGTCCACGACTGGGATTTGCTGCGCAGCTTCGTGCAAAAGGAGTCGCCGGGCCTTGTGGCCCGGCTGGTGCGCGCCCTGACCAGTCAGGAACAGGGGCTCCCCGCCCTGGAAGGCACGGCCCGGGACGTCATGACCATGAACGTCATCACCGCCCGGCCCGACACCCCCCTGGCCGAAGTCATCGGGGTGCTGGTGGAGAAGAAGATCAAGCGCATCGTCGTGGCCGACGACGGCCGGCTGCTCGGCATCGTGGACCGCGACGCCGTGCTCAAGGCCCTGGCCCGGCAGTGAAACGGAAAACCCGACGAGCGAATCTGCCGAGCACGCCATGAAAGTCCGCGACATCATGCAGACACCTGTCAAAATCCTGCGGGAGGACACTTCATTGCGGGAGGCCGCCGGCTTCTTCCGCCGGGAAATGGTGCGCGGGGCGCAGGTGGTAAGCGAACACGGATTCTCAGCCGGTGTCTTTTCCTACGAGGAGCTCCTCAAGGCTCTGGCGGCCGGAGCGGAACTCTCCGACCCCATTTCCCTTCATGTCCGCCCCATGATGTGTTCGGTTCACCCCGAAACTGCCGTCGAAGAACTCAAACGGTACGGCAGCTCCTTTCTGACGGTGGTAGACGGCGCGCAGATTCTGGGCGGCATCGACATGATGGCTGTCGACGACATCATTAGGGGCGGCAGGATATCCAGCAAGATTCCTGCTCACGCCGCGCTCCAGGATCTGCCGGAAGCGGCCTTCCTGGTGGACGAATACTGGACCGTGCGCTGGTTCAACGCCACGGCGGCCGTGTCCTGCACGGCCGAAGAGGCGGACGTTCTGGGCAAGCCCCTGTCGCAGGTCCTGACTGAGGCGGGATTCGGGATCGAAACGGATCCCCTGGACAGCCAATCCATCATCATCGCCTGGCGCGACGAGACGCGCTTCCTGCCTATCACCTGGTCGGCGAGCTTCCCGGACGGTTCATCGGACCGCATGGTGTTGCTGCGCAACGTCCAGGAGGAGATGCTGCGCGCCAGGGAACTGACCAAACTGCGCAGCCTGTCCAAGGAACTCGACGCCATCATCGACTCCTCCTTTGACGGGATATTCATCACCGACGGCAAAGGTCGGGCCTTGCGCATCAACCGCGCCTATGAGCGCATCACCGGCATCCGCGCCCGGGAAGTCCTGGGCAAGACCATGTCGGAACTCGTCCACGAGGGATTCTACGACGAATCCGTGACCATGAAGGTGCTGCAGAGCAGGAGGATCGAAACCATCATCCAGAAGGTGCGGGACTCCAAGACCATCGTTGTCACCGGCAACCCCATCTTCGACGATGACGGCGAGATCTGGCGCGTGGTGACCAACGTCCGCGATGTGACGGAGCTGCGCAGGCTGCAACTCGAACTGGAACGCTTGGCCGAACTGCAGAACCACTACCGGAGGGAACTGGACTCTCTTAGGCGCAACATCAACACCAGTCCCGAGATCATCATCCGTTCCAAAAAAATGCAGGAAGTTCACGACCAAGCCATGCGGCTGGCCCAGGTGGATTCGTCGGTGCTGATCACAGGAGAGTCGGGAGTAGGCAAGGAAGTGGTAGCCGGATTGATCCACACCAATAGCCACCGGCACACCGGCCCTTTCGTCAAAATCAGCTGTGCGGCCATCCCGGAACAGCTTCTGGAGTCGGAACTCTTCGGCTACAAGGCCGGTGCCTTCACCGGGGCTTTGCGTACCGGCAAGCAGGGGGTCTTCGAAACGGCAAACGGAGGGACCCTTTTCCTGGACGAGATCGGTGAAATGCCGCTCGCACTCCAAGCCAAACTCCTGCGCGTGTTGCAGGAGCGGACCATCGTGCAGGTCGGAGGAGTGAGCGAAACCCCGATCGATGTGCGTATCATCGCCGCCACCAACAGAGACCTGGAAGAGATGGTTCAAACGCGCCAATTTCGCAGCGACCTCTTCTACCGACTGAACGTCGTCCCCCTTTTCATCCCGCCGCTACGGGAACGACAGGATGCGGTCATCGACTTCATCTACCACTTTCTCGGGCGTTATAATCAAAAGTACGGCCTGAACAAACAGATCGAACCCGAGGCCATGGACTTGCTCATAACCGCCCAATGGCCGGGCAACGTACGCCAGTTGGGCAACAGCATGGAACGTCTGGTAGTCATGACCAAGGGCGACGTCATCACCAGAGCGGATGTGCACAAAACCATGCACACATCGGACGCCGCACAAACGACCTGCCCGGAACCGTCGCCCGGAACATTGCGAGAAGCGGTTGAACGTGCGGAAAAACAAGCCCTGGCCTTGGCCCTGCGAAATAACCCTGGCAGCAGGGCCGCAGCGCGGACATTGGGGGTGAACCAGTCAACCGTGGTGCGCAAGGCCCGCCGTTATGGCTTGCACATGCAAGAATATTTCGATGCATCAACGCATCGGTGATGCACTAGTGCATCGATGCTTTTTTGCCTTCTTTCGAAGGCAACGCCCCATTTCTTTGGAATATTGTCCATTCATGTCGATGCAAAAATGCATCGACATAGCTCAACTCGGGCAGCGACCGCCAACAAGCACCACTCTAACAGTCCGATATCATAGATTAAAGAGCCTTATCCCACCATCCCCTGCATAAACGATTTCCGGCATTCTTCTTGTAAACACCGGTCATGTTCCTTGACCACGACCCAGGTAAGCTTGCGGCAAGCAGGCGGCCCCGGGATACGGCGCAGGTCTCGACGCGCCCGTGATATGTGTCTGGAGAAGGCGCCGCCCGACAAGCGGCACCAGCATCGCAATTCACCCTTTTCACGCGGAGATGAGCATGGCGAACTGGACAGAACGACGGCAGCACGGACAGGAACCCCCCTACATCCCTCTGGGAAAATTGAAGTTCCGCATTCCGGGAATCCACTACCGGTGGGAATGGGCAGACTACTTTCAAGGCCTCATCATGTGTGCAGTCTGCCTATCCATCATCCCCGTCCTGCAGGACACCCTGGGCATGCCCTTCGAGGTCGCCCTGGCCATCGTCATCCTGAACGGCTTCCTCTACCTATGGCATTCCCTTTTCGGTGACCCCGTCGTCCCGGGCTGGGTCACTCCGGCCATCCCGCTCCTCATCGCCTACTGCGCGGCCTTCCCGGCCGGCCCCGAACGCATGCACGCCCTCATCGCCTTTGAACTGACCCTGGGCCTATGGTGCATCTTCCTCGGCGCCACGGGGCTCGCCCAACGGGTCATCAACCTCATCCCGCGAGCCATCAAGGCCGGAGTCATCCTCGGCGCGGGCGTGGCCGCCATCCAGCTCATCTTCAAGGAAGGCGGCCGGTTCTACAGCATGCCGATCACCATCAGCGTCTGCGCCCTGGTGGCCCTGTTCATGATGTACAACCCCCTGTTCCGGCGCTGGTCCACAGACCATCCCCTGTTCCGCAAGATCTCGAACCTCGGCATCCTGCCGGCCATCATTGCGGCCATCATCATTGCGCCCCTGGTCGGCGAAGCACCCTTCAACATGGAGTGGGGCTTCTCGAAGCCCGATTTCGTCGCACTGTGGACCGACTGGGTGCCCTGGGGCACCCTGGGCTGGCCCCCCTTGGCTCTATACGTCAAATCCTTCCCCATGGTTCTGGCCGCATACATCGTCATCTTCGGCGACGCGGTCCAGGCCCAAGGGATCATCCGCGACGCCGACCCGATCCGGCCGGACGAACCCGTCGATTACAATCCAGACCGGGCCCACATCATCGTCGGAGCACGCAACTCCATCATGTCCATCCTCGGGCCCGACATCTCCATGTGCGGCCCCATCTGGGCGGCCATGACCGTCGTCACCTACGAACGCTGGAAAAAGGGCCGCGAATCCATGGACTCCATCATCGGCGGCGTGGGCTCCTTCCGCTGGGGGACGTTCACCGGCTACTGGCTCATGCCCATCGTGACCGTGACCAAACCCATCCTGCCCGCAGCGCTGTCGTTGACCATGATCATCCAGGGCTTCGTGTCCGTGTACATCGGAGCCCGTGAAGCCAGGAGTCTCAAGGATCTCGGCATCGCCGGCATCGTGGCCGGCATCCTGGTCTCCAAGGGCGCGGCCTGGGCCTTCGGCGCCGGCGTCATCGCCTGCCTGGTCCTTTACGGAGCCGACTTCTTCAAGGGTGACACGCAGTCCAGCCCGCTCTGGGCTGACGACCTCAAGTCCAAAAAAATCTGCGAAGAATCCGCCTAATCCGCACATCTCAGCACAACGTACGCCCGTCTTCGGACGGGCGCACCGTTCTAAGGAGTCCGCATGAAACAGCGAGAGATTTTCACCACCACCCCCCGCCTTGTCATGGGCCCCGGATCCCTCACGACAATCACCGACGAAATCGCCCGCCTGGGTGCCTCCTCGGTGCTTGTCATCACGGACCCAGGCCTCAAGGCCACGGGCATCGTGACCAGACTGGAAGACATTCTCCGTCAAGGCGGCATCGCCACGAACCTTTTCGACCAGGTGGAGGCGGATCCGCCCTTCGAACTGGCCGATGCGGCCCTCGCCAGACTGCGTGCAGCCGGGGCTCAGGCCGTCATAGGCATTGGCGGAGGATCATCCCTGGACATCGCCAAGGTGGTCAGCGTCATGGCCACCAACGAAATCCCGGTAACGAACATGTTCGGCATCGACCTCATCCAAAAACCCGGCCTGCCCCTGATCCTTATCCCCACGACGGCCGGCACGGGCAGCGAGGTCACGCCCATCGTCATCCTTTCCGACCATCACGAGAAGCTCAAGAAAGGCATCGTCAGCCCCTACCTCTACCCCTCCTGCGCCCTGCTGGACCCCGAGCTGACCATCGGACTGCCGCCCAAGGTCACGGCCGCGACCGGCATGGATGCCCTGATCCACGCCGTGGAGGCCTACACGTCGAGAAACGTCACCGCCATGTCCGACATCCTGGCCACGGAGGCCATCCGCATCATCTACGGCAATATCCGGACCGCGTTCTCCGACGGGGAAAACATCACGGCTCGCTCCAACATGCTGCGCGGCAGCATGCTGGCCGGCATGGCCTTCGCCAACGCCGGCGTGACCGCGGTGCATGCCTTCGCCTATCCCATCGGCGCGGAATTCCACATCCCGCACGGCATCGCCAACACCATCATGCTGGTCCCGGTCATGCAGTTCAACATGATCGGCAATCTGGAGCGCTTCGCCGCCATCGCCGGCATGTTTGGCCGTCCAACCGCAGGCCTGAGCACCAGGCAGGCGGCCCAGGTCGCCATAGACGCCCTGAGTGAACTGTCCGACGATCTTCGCGTGCCGCGGCATCTGGGCGAGTTCGGCGTCAAAGATAAAGATGTACCGGAACTTGCGGCAGGCGTCATGAAGGTCACGAGACTCTTGGCAAACAACCCTCGCAAGCTCCAACTGGCGGATGCCGAGGCCATCTACCGCGCGGTCCTGTAACCGGGAGGGGTACATGCACGGGTTTTACAATCGCGGCCTGCGGGTCAATGTCGGCACGGGGAAACACGATGTCTTCTCCATCGATGACGGCCTGCTCGCCCGAACCCTTGGAGGCAAAGGCCTCGCCACTCACTATCTGTTGGAAGAAACGACGCCGGGCTGCGACCCTCTGGGCCCCGACAACTCCATCATCTTCGCCACCGGCCCGATCACGGGGAGCGCGATCTGGGGGTCGTCACGCTATGGCGTGTACACCAAATCCCCCCAGACCGGCCTGTACTCCGAGTCCTACAGCGGCGGTCACGCCCCGGAATTCATGGACGCTGCCGGCTTCGACATCGTCATCATCAAAGGTGCGGCCCAATCCCCCGTCTGGATCGACATCAGTGACACGGGCGTGCGCATCCTCCCCGCCGACGACCTTTGGGGGCTCGACACTTTTGCCACGGAAGACGCCGTGAGAGCCAAGGTCATGGGGGCCTGCGCGGAAAAATGCGGTCCGGTGGTCATTGGTCCGGCAGCCGAAAATCTGGTGCGCTTCGCGGTCATCGAAAACGATTACTGGCGTAGCGCCGGACGAACCGGAGTCGGCACGGTTCTGGGTGCCAAGAAGGTCAAAGCCGTCGCCTTCCGCGGCTGCGCGCGCAGGAGTATCGCCGATCCGACGCTTCTCAAGGAGTTCTCCCGGTCCATCACTGCAAGGGCCAAGGAGGACAAGGGGGTGCAGGTATACAGGAAGGTCGGCACTACCGGCCTGGTCGACCTCCTGAACGAGGCCGGCGCATTTCCATCCAGGTATTGGCAGCACGGACGCGTTGGCCATCGGGACGGCATCAACAGCACAGCCCTGCACACCCGCTGCGACGTCACGCCCAAGGCGTGCGCCAAGTGTCTGATGGCCTGCGGGAGGCTCTCGACCGTCAAGGAAGGTCCACGCGCCGGACTGACCGTGGAAGGTCCCGAGTACGAGACCATCTATGCCTTTGGCGGGTTGTGCGAGATCAGGGACATCGAAGACATTATCTATCTCAACGACCTCTGCGACCGGCTGGGAATGGACACAATAAGTTCCGGCAACCTTGCCGGGCTGACCATCGAGGCCTCGCGCCAGGGGCGTATCGACCTGAAACTCGATTACGGGGATGTCGAAGGGGTGGCGGAACTGCTCAGAGACACAGCTGCAGGCCGGGGTGTCGGGGCGACGTTGGCGCAAGGCATCCGCCATGCGGCCAAAACTTGGGATATGGAAGACATGTCCGTCCATGTCAAAGGGCTCGAACCGGCCGGCTACGATCCTCGGGCGCTGAAGGGCATGGGGCTGGCCTACGCCACCTCGGACCGCGGCGCATGCCATCTTCGGGCAACATTCTACAAGCCGGAACTCTCGGGCATGGTCGATCCTCAAGCGACCACGGGCAAGGCCAGAGTATTCAAAGTTTGGGAAGACCGCCTGACCTACTTCGACATGCTCATCCTCTGCCGATTTTACAGGGATTTGTACCAGTGGAACGAACTTGCGACCATCACCAGAAGCGTGACGGGACTGGATCTCGACGAAGCTGAAATGGTCCGAATGGCGTCGGCAGTGTCGGACAACACCAGGAGGTTCAACATCCGCGAAGGCCTAACCCGCAAGGATGACGAACTTCCGATCTTCCTTACCGAACATCATCTTCCCGAAACAGGGGCGGGAATCACCAGGCAAGAGGTCACGGAAATGGTCGAAGAATACTACCAGGCCCGCGGCTGGAAGAACGGAGCCCCGGAAAAGTGACCATCCTTCAGGGCTGGGGCGAACGAGGATGGACTTCCTCTTTCGCCCCTCCGTCTACAGCGCCACCCCGATCTCCTCGGGGGTCGGCATGGCCGGCGCATCCTCCACCCGGTCCTCTATCTGGAAGCGCTCCTTGATGCGCGCCAGGGACACGAGCTGACCCTGGCGGGCGGAGGGGGTCAGGAAGGACTTCAGCTTCACTTCGAGCACCCGCGGGTTCAGCTCGCTCTGGATGGCGCGCACGCCCTCGACGATGATCTTCTGCAGCAGAAGCTCATGGTCCGTGACCTCGCGGATGCGCGCCGCCATGGGCAGGAAAACGAAGTTGGCCAGGAGCACGCCGTAGAGGGTCGAGGTCAGGGCGATGGGGATGGTCGAGAGGACGACGTTCGTGTCGTTCACTCCCGAGAGCATGCCGATGAGGCCGACCACGCTCCCGGCCAGGCCGATGGCCGGACAGACCTCGGCCAGCACCCGCAGCACGCGTTCGGACTCGTCGCGGCGCTGCTTGAAGAAGAACATCTCCGTGTTCAGAATGTCCGCCGTCTGCTCCCGGGAGTAGTTGTCCACGACGAAGCCGAGGGCGCGACGCAGGAACATGATGGACGTCTCCCGCTCGTCCTCGGCCAGGGTGTGCAGACCCCGTATGCGGCTCTTGACCGAAAGGTCCACGAGAATCTCGACGATCTCAGCCGGCTCTTTCATCCGCGCGCGGTACGAGTTGCGAAGCACCCTGGCGACATACAGCAGACGCTGCATGCGGAAGCTGGCGATGGCCACGCCGAGGGTTCCCCCTGCTACCACGAAGATGGCGGCCAGGTTGAAATACTGGGCCACGTTGCCGCTGATGGCGAAACCTGCGGCGAAAACCACGCCGCAGAGCACAAGACCCAAAAGGGATTTCCGATCCATTACTGCCCTCCTCCCGATGACGCCACCCAGCGCCGGAAACCGCCTCCGTCGCCATCATCCGCTGAGGGCAGTGAATCCGTCGGGTTCTCGGTGCTGAGCACCAGCTCGACCCGCCGGCTGCGCTGTGCAACGTCGCCCGCCTGAGCGGGACGCCGGTCGCCGTAGGCGGTCACTCTCAGCCGTTCCGGAGGAAAGCCCGCCTCCGTGGCCAGAAACATCGCCACCTCCATGGCCCTGGCGGAAGAGAGACGCCACGGCGCGGCAAAATCGCCGACGGCCTCCCCGGGCGCGGCATGGCCGACCACAGCCATGGCGTGCGGCGCACTACGCAGGATGGCGGCGAGTTCGAGCAGCCCGCTTTTGACTTCAGGCCGCAGCGCCGCGCCTGCGGGGCCGAAGAGGAAATCCCCGGCCAGGGTCACGTGCAGGGACTTTTCGGGCACGAGCCTTACGGCAATGGCGTCATTCAGGCGGGAACGCTCGATCATGTCGCGAATGCGGTCATGGATGCGGCCCAGCATGGACTCGACCGGCGACGCCGGCAGGGGCAGTTCCCCGCTCCCTTCGACACGGACTGCCAGGTCCGTCACCGATTTGAGTTGGATCTTCGGCGTCTGGAAGGCGTAGAGCGCGGCGAACATGATGAACATGGTCATCATCAGGTCCGACCAGCAGACGACCCACGCGGCCGCTTTGGGCTGGCGCTCGCGGGCGAAGATGTCAAACTGTTGACCGACAGTTCCCCCGTCGCCCAGGCGCGGCCCCCAGCCTCCTGCGGGCTGCGGCCCCGTCTCCGGGCGCGCCAGCCGTGCCGAGACGTCTCGAATGCTTTCTGGTGTTGGTTCTCGCATGGATTCCTCCGCTAGGCGCTGAGCCAAATCCATGCCAAACACTCATGCCAAGGAAGGCCGGCGAAATACGTTCCGGCTTGCGGGGACGGCTCAAAGCCTGTATGCGACAAAGTAAACGTCAACCCCAACCTGGAGGAAACATGGCTATTGTTCTCGATCACGATGAATGCATCGGCTGCGAAACCTGTGTCGAGCTTTGCCCAGAAGTCTTCGCCATGATTGACGGCGAGGAAAAGGCCATGGTCAAAGCCCCGGATTCCAACGCCGACTGCGTGCAGGACGCCATCGACGGTTGCCCTGTTTCGGCCATCAGCAAGGAATAACCCGGATCATTCCTTCTCCACGCAAAGGGGAGCGCGGCTCCCCTTTTTCGTGCCCGCAACAAATGCTTGCGCTTTGGACGGGTTCTCCACAAAGTACGGGTCGTCCGGAATTCCGGCGAAATCGCCGACACGCACCGTCATGGAAACCCGCACCGAAAAAAAATACATCCTCGACGCGGCCCTCGCCAATCTGGCCCTGGCCGTCATCTCCGCGCACTGTTTGCCCGACCCCGACTTCGCGCGGGTGCTCTGGGATAGGGTTTTCTTGG
>DPKT01000068.1 GCA_003542385.1 Desulfomicrobium sp. | reverse complement strand
AGGTGGAAGGGGAAGAAGCCGCTGACCAGGGGCACGAACAGCACGCCGCCGCCGACGCCGGCCAGCACGGCGATGATGCCCAGAACAAAGCAGAAGAAGAGCAGGATCGTCGGCCAGGCCCACCAGGGCAGAGTCGAGGGGGCGCCTGTGGCCTCGGCCATCTGTTTCGCCGCCTCGTTCGCCAGTTCGGTGTTGTTGCCCGCCCATGCCAAAGTGACCAACAGGAGAAGAGCCAGTGCGGTCCCTCCCAGAATTCGCATCAACGTCATGTTCAGTTTCATCCCAGTTTCGCTCCCGTTTACACGTTTCCTAGAAATACATTATGAAAAAAGTGTCCTGCGGCACGATGCCCAACGCATCTGGTCTCCTCTCAGGGCAAGGACCATGCCAGCTGGGAAATCGAGGCGGACGAAGGGTTGACGAGGTTCTGGGATCGGGGTAATCGGCAAATTATTGCCGCATTCGGCAAGATTGTGCCTTTTTTCTCAAAATTCGGGCATGCGGGAATGACGTCGCGGCGTGCGGCGGTGCGGAGTGTCCAGGCTCGAAGCGGAGCGTGCCGGGTGATGAAAATTCAGGAACATGGGTTGGCGCAGACCGGTAGCAAGGGCCAGAAGCGGGTTGGCAAAAAATTGCCGCAAGCGGTCGCCCCGTCCGAGGCGCAGGTGCTGGAACTCGGCACGGAGGAGGGGCTCGGCAAGTTCGTCATCCAGTCCCGGAGCATGCGCGACTTGTACCGCCTGGCCACGCAGGTGGCCGGCTCCGACGCCACCATCCTGGTCTACGGCGAGTCCGGCACGGGCAAGGAGCTCTTCGCCCGCCTCGTGCACCAGCTCTCGGGGCGGCGCGCCAAGCCGTTCGTCCCGGTCAACTGCGGCGTACTCAAGGGGGAGCTTTTCGCCGACAAGTTCTTCGGCCACGAGGCGGGGGCCTTCACCGGGGCGCAGCGCCAGCGCAAGGGCAGCTTCGAACTGGCCGCCGACGGGACCCTCTTCCTGGACGAGGTGGGTGAGATCCCCCCGGCCAACCAGGTCGACTTCCTGCGCGTGCTTGAGGAGAAGACCTTCCGCCGCCTGGGCGGGGAGAGGCCGCTGCCCTTCGACGCCCGCATCGTGGCCGCCACCAACCGCGTGCTGCACAAGATGGTCGCGGCCGCCGAGTTCCGGGCCGACCTCTACTACCGCCTGAACGTCATCCCCGTGACCCTGCCGCCTCTGCGCGAGCGGGTCGACGACATCCCGCCCCTGGCCGAGTATTTCCTGGCCATGTACCGCCACCGTTACCACAAGCCGGGCGTGCGCCTGGCCCCCGCCACCCTGGACGCGCTGTGCGACTATCCCTGGCCGGGCAACGTGCGCGAACTGCGCAACCTGACCGAGCGCCTGGTCCTGCTGTGCTCCGACCCCCTGATCGAACCCTCGCATCTGCCCCTGGAAATGCGACTGGCCACGGGCCTCCCCGCCGTCGACCGCAGCCAGGGCGTGGTGACGCTGGAGGCCGCGGTACGCCAGGCCGAAGTGGAGGCCATCGTTCGCGCCTGGGCCGAGGCCGGAGGCAGCAAGGCGAGATTGGCCGAGATCCTGGCCGTCAGCCCGCGCACTCTGCGCTACAAACTGGCCGAGTACGAACTCAAGCTGAGTTGACGGCCCGCTCCTGCCGCTGCTTCCTTCCGTCCCATCCCTGCGATCATATGCAACTCGTAGCCGATGCGCCTGGCTCGCGCGGCGATTTTCAGATCGGCAAAAAATTGCCGATCTGAAAATCGCCGTAAGCCGAGCTGCGCCGGAGCGATGTGTCTGAGAATCGCACCTCACGTCTGTCAAGAAGAGGTTGTGTATGATTTCTGTTCGATTTGTGCCGAAAGATAGCACGAATTATGAATTGATTACACATCTCAAATATTGTACAGATTTTCTTGTGCAAAATTGGATATGCCATGGCTGATTTCGTATCCATCGAGGACATCGATCCGCATTGTCTGGATCTGCCCGATCCGGGTCCGCATCAGGGAGAGCTGTCTTCGCCTTCTGTTGCGGAGGGGAGGGAGCCGCGGGGATTGCGGATTTCCGTGGCTCCCTGCCTGAGCATGGCAGCGGCGTTGCACGGGATGATCGTCATGCTTGGGCTGTCCGTGGCTGTCGGCATGCAGGCTCCCGGTCCGCCGATCAGCATTTCCCTGTTGCCCGGTGTGCTCGTTTCCGGTCCTCCCGCGGGGGCCGGCAAGGATTCCGGGCCCCTGGCCCCGTCCCTTGAGACCTCCGTGGCCAGACCGGAGCCGATATCGCCCCAGGCTGAGAAAGCTTCGCCAGAGAGGAATCGCCGCGCGAAGGCTACGCCGCGGCAAGCGGTCCGGGTGACCAGGAGGGAATCGTCACGGGTCGCTCACAAGCCCGCGCCGCCGAAGGCCGTGGAAGCAGCTCCCGCGGCCGAAAGTGATGAGGCGGCGAGCAGCGACAAGCCGTCTGGCGGGGTGTCCGTGGCGGACATCGATTCCGCGCCTGTCGTGCCTGCGGGAGAGGTCGG
>DPKT01000140.1 GCA_003542385.1 Desulfomicrobium sp. | reverse complement strand
AGGCATGCAGGTTCGGTTGGATAGCGTGAGCGCAGATCTCTTCCCGGCCTTTCTTGTCCTCGATGCGCAGCTCGTTGAATCCGCGCAGCTCGCCTTCCCTTCCCGGCGTGGACATGGACTTGAAGACCGTTCTCGTCTTGTGTTCCGGAAGAGGGTACTGGACCGGGTTGCGGGAATTGAAGACTCGGCCCGTGATGACGGGCCGGTCCGGGGCGCCCTCCAGGAAGGTGACCAGCACATCCTGGCCGAGGCGGGGGATGGCCATGGTGCCGAACTGCCCTCCGGCCCAGCCCTGGGAGGCGCGGATCCAGCAGGTGGTGTTCTCTTCGCGCCCCCCAGTCGGTCCCTGTGGAATTGCACCTTGTTGTCCAGATCGTGGACGAGTTCGATCTCGAACTCGTAGACGCGATGCGCTTCCTCAAAGCCGGAGAAGGCATAGACCCTGAAGCCGCTTGCGGCCGCAGTCTCGAACGTGAACCACGGGCTCTCTGCTGCCGGATGCCTCATTGAACCTCCCTGTGCCGTGCGCGGCACAAGTTTTCAGCCCATTGTGCCAGCATCGCGACGTCAGGGATATTCGGGGACATGCGCACGCTGAGCAGGAGGAATCTGGAGACAAGGAATCAGCGACAGGCCGGAACCTTTACGACATAGGCGCCCGGAGGACGCGTTCGTCACACGTGCGCATGGCCAGAACGCGAACAGGTGCGGGGCAATTTCCGATAAGCGCGGTCGAGATGGGAATGCCGGCGAAACGTGTTTGAATTCCGCGTCCTGCAGGGTATACATGCAGGACGACACATTTTCGTCCTAGGGAGCCCGTCATGCATCCTTACGTCCGTCCACTTCTGGTCCTGGCCACCCTGCTGCTCGCCGCCTGCAGCCAGGAAGCCCCCAAGCAGCCCGAACTCCGCGACATCAAGGCCGGCACCCTGCGCCTGGCCCTGACCGATGCCCGGGAGTGCGTCAGCCTCCCCGGCCAGGTCCAGTCGCGCAACAGCGTGACCCTGGCCAGCAAACTAAGCGGCACCGTGGTCGAGGTCCTGGCCCGGGAAGGCGACGCCCTGCAGGCGGGGCAGCCCATCCTGCGCATCGACGACGCGGAGCTGCGCCAGCGGGAGCAGAGCGTTCGTTCCTCGGCCGGCCAGGCCGGTCTGGAGTCCAAGGCCCTGGCCGCGCGCAAGGCCCAGGCCAAGGCAAGCCTGGACCGCATGCAGAAGCTTCTGGACCAGAATGCCGTGAGCCGCGACGACGTGGACCGCGCCCGGGCCGAGTACGAAGCGCTGGCCAGCCAGGAGAAGGCCATGGCCGCCCAGTCTTCGGCAGCCGGTTTCCAGGGCGCGGAGATTCGGGCCCTCATGCAGTACAGCACCGTGACCTCACCCCTGACCGGAGTGCTGAGCCGGCGTCACGTGGACTTGGGCGCCTTCGTACAGGCAGGCTCCCCCCTGGCCGAGGTCGATGACCTGACGAGCGGCTTCGAGCTGGTGGCCCAAGCCGACGAAACACTCCTGGGCCGCGTCGAGACGGGCATGACCGTGGTCGCACTCATCCCGGCCCTGTCTCCGGCCCCCTTCCTGACCAGACTGTCGGCCGTGATCGGCCAGGTGGACCCCGCGAGCCGCTCCTTCCGCGTCAAGGCGGCCCTTGACGAGACGCCGCGACCCGGCATGTTCGGCAAGATCTGCGTGCCCGTGGCCGAAGGGCCCAAGCTCCTGGTGCCGGAGTCCTGCATTCGGCGGCGCGGCGAGCTGACCACGGCCCTCATCGTGGATGAGGATTCCGTGCTGCGCCTGCGCCTGGTCAAGACCGGCGGGGTCTACCAGAAGGCCGACATCGAGGGCCAGACCTTCATTCTGCAGACCGGGACGGACCGGCCCGAAGCGATGCCGGCAGGGGGTCTGGTGGAGGTGCTCTCGGGCCTGGCACCCGGAGACGAGGTGGTCACGGACGCGCCGGACGTGGCGCGCGAAGGCGACCGTCTGGTGCGGGGCTGACCATGTCCCACAACCACGACTTCCTGACGCGTCTCACGGCCGGCTTCGTCGACTCCAAGCTCGTGCCGCTCATCGTCGCCTTCTCCATCTTCCTGGGCGTCTTCGCCGTGCTGCGCACCCCGAGCGAGGAGGAGCCGCAGATCATCGTGCCCATGATCGACATCATGGTGCGGATGCCCGGCGCCATGCCCGAGGAGATCGAAAAACGCGTCGTGGGGCCCATGGAAAAGCTCCTGTGGGAGATTCCCGGCGTGGAGTACGTCTATTCGACCTGCATGGACGGCGAGGCCCTGACGATCGTGCGCTTTCTGGTCGGCGAGGATGTGGAGAAGAGCCTCATAAAGGCCTACAGCAAGCTGTACCAGCACCTGGACTGGATTCCGCCGGGCTGTTCCCAGCCGATTTTAAAGCCCCGCTCCATCGACGACGTGCCCGTCCTGGCCGTGGCCTTCATCGGCGAGGCCCACGACGGCCGCACCCTGCGCATGGTCGCGGCCGAGGCGGCCGAAAGCCTGCGG